>JAEHKQ010000041.1 GCA_016838795.1 Nitrosopumilales archaeon | reverse complement strand
TTGTTATTCCAGTGTAGAGAAATGACTGATTTTCAATCAATGTCAGCATTACAACGTGGCATCTTGCCATGTTTTTTCTTATAGTCTTCTAAAAGCTGTCTTTTTCGTTCTTTTGGATTTTCAACAAATGTTCTTTGATAAGTATGGGTTTTTTGTTTACAAGGATCATTCTCAAAGTTTGTGTTAAAATACTTTGCAAATTGATTCTGAAGATTTTCACTCTCGCCAATGTAAATTGCATCCAAATTTTTATCATAAAGAACATACACGCCAGGCTTGGCTTTAACAAATTGAGCATTTACAATCCAAACAAGGACCTTCTCATCAAGAATCTCCATGTAGATTTTCACTAGCCTTTATGATATTAAGATAAAAACGGAAGAGAGGAATAATCAAAGTCTAAAAAATTCAAAGAGCCAATTTTTGTCTTATCTTGTGGATGTGTCAGATAATACATCTGCAGGATCCCAAATATTGCTAACACCGCTGGGGTTTTTAATAATTTTAATTACGGCCCCTCTCTTAAAATGAACAATTCTCTTATTGCCATCAGTAGAAGTTGCTTCAAGGGATGCATTTTCTACTAACGCAATCAATTTAGGTTCGTTTATCTTCGATTTTGGTACTAACTCCCAATCTGATACTTTAAAATCAATATAATTTGCTGATTCATCTGACATGTCTTTTCTAGATTAAACTAAGAATTAAGAATTTTTAAGATTAAGATCCGATTTATCTAGAATATTAACCTCAGTGAATTACGAAAAAATTTCTTCCTAAAGACTCGAAGCCATGCCCTCATTCGTGGAAAGTTGTAGAGGGTGCAGTGGTTTGTAAATTATGTGGCGAAAGAGAAAATACTGAACGTAAACCGTCGACGTGGTATAGCATATTTCGTGGCTATTGGAAAGCGATGAAGGAACGATAGATGGCTATTAAACGAATTAAGAATTTTCAGGATTAAAGAGTAGTTTGATTTAAGTGAAGTAATACATCTACTTATGATTTAAATTGTGTTGACATGGCTTTTTACCGATCTTAATGCAAACATTGACTCCAAAAAAAGTTGGCGATATGGAATACATCATTGAACCAGATTCAACAAATCACATGAAAGTCCCTCTTAGAATTTTTGCAAATGAAACGCTTCTAAACAAAATGACTACGGATAGAACAATTTGGCAGGCAGCAAATGTTGCATCCATACCTGGCATAGTTGGTCATGCAGTTGTTTTACCAGATGGTCACGAGGGATATGGCTTTCCAGTTGGAGGAGTTGCGGCGATGGATGCAGAAGAAGGAATGATTAGTCCAGGCGGTGTAGGATACGACATTAACTGTGGTGTTAGATTAATTCGAACAAATTTAACAGAAGAAGAGATAAGACCAAAACTAAAAGACATAGTTACTGATCTTTTTAACACTATTCCGTCGGGTGTTGGTTCAAAGGGTGCAGTTCGATTAAGTCCATCTCAACTTGATGAGGTTTTAGTTAAAGGTGTGCAGTGGGCAGTTGACAATGGTTACGGAACAGCAGATGATGCAGATGTATGTGAAGAATCAGGCCAAATAAAAGATGCTGATCCAAACAAAGTTTCAGATAAAGCAAGAAAAAGGGGAGCTCCTCAGCTAGGAAGTTTGGGCTCTGGGAATCATTTTCTCGAAATACAACGTGTTGCAGAAATTCATGATGAAGAAGCTGCAAAACGAATGGGAATAAAAAAAGGAAACATTACGATTCTAATTCATTGTGGTTCTAGAGGCTTCGGACATCAGGTGTGCAGCGATTATCTTCGCATTTCTGAATCTGCATCAAAAAAATATCATATTGAACTGGCTGACCGAGAATTAGCATGTGTACCAAACTCATCAGAGGAAGGCGAGTCTTATAGAAAGGCAATGTTTGCAGCACTAAACTTTGCTTGGAGTAATAGACAGATGATCACACATTGGACTAGAAAATCATTTAGTCGTGTATTCAAACAAACAGAATCAGATCTTGAAATGAATTTAGTTTATGATGTTGCACATAATATAGCAAAGATTGAAAAACACAAAATAAATGGAAGAGAAAGATCCGTTGTGATTCATAGAAAAGGCGCTACAAGAGCATTTCCCGCAAATAGACAAGAAATTCCAAATAAATACAGAGATCTGGGACAACCAGTTTTCATTCCAGGTTCAATGGGAACTGCAAGCTGGATTCTACTCGGTCAACCAAATTCAATGAATCTTACTTTTGGCTCAACAGCACATGGAGCAGGAAGAATGATGTCCAGGTCTAAGGCTAGGAGAAATTACACTGAAGCCGAGGTAAAAAAATCACTTAGTGACAAAGGAATTTTTGTCAAGGCTCGTACCAGAGACGGTTTGGTAGAAGAAACCCCTCAAGCATACAAAGATGTTGATGCGGTAGTTCACGTATCACATGAATTGGGAATTGCAACTAAAGTAGCAAAACTTGTACCAATAGGTGTGATTAAGGGTTGAGTGAAGAAGACAGAGAATTAGAAAAGTTAAAAGAAAAACGTCTTGCCGAAATGCAAAAAAATATTTCGTATAAACAAAAACAAGATGAATTTCTAGCTTCTCAGAAGAAAAAACAAGAAAATATGCCAAAACCACGCGATATACTAGTCAATCAACTAGGTTACAGAGGACTAGAGGTTCTTGAAAATGCTGAGAGACAATTTCCAAATGAAACAAAAATTGTTGTTGAAAAACTTGCAGAATTGATTTCATTAGGTGAAATTAATGAAGAGATTGATGGCGGAAAACTGTTGCTTCTTTTTAGAACAGTTGGGCTTAATATTCATCTAGAGACAAAAATTAATGTTGAACAAGATGGAAAATTTATTTCTCTCTCTGATAAACTTAGCAGTAAATTTTCTAGTTCTGGAGAATCCACAAATCAAGAATAGATCATACAATGACAACTATAATTGAAATTAGTACAACAAATTATGATGAACACATTCTACCAATAAAAATAGCACTGTCACACCTTCAAACAAACTGTGACATAACTGATGGTTACTCAATCGGCGAACCAACTTCAAAATTTGGCTGGACATTTTTTCAATTATTATTAAAATCAAGCTTCCATAATAATATAGAAAAAAATTTTTCTGATATGATTCAAAAATATAAAGGAAAAAAAGAAGAAAAACTCTTAAAATTTTTATCTGATTTTTTTGAATTGCGTGGATCCAAAGTAAAATTAAAACTAATAGAGTATTATTAGACTCTTCTTCCTCTTTTTCCGCCCTTCTTTCTAGTAGTATCGTGAGGAATGGGTGTTACATCATCAATTCGACCAATTTTGAAACCACCTCTAGCTAGAGCTCTTATCGCAGCTTGCGCACCTGGACCTGGAACTCTAGAACCAACACCGCCTACTGCTCTCACTCTAATGTGAAAACCAGTAAATCCTTTAGATCTTGCAACTTCAATAACTGCATTAGCAGCTTTCATTGCTGCAAATGGTGAAGATTCGTATCTATCTGCAGTGACATGAATTCCACCAGAGCTAATTGCAACTGTTTCAGCACCAGTTAAATCAGTCATGTGAATAATTGTATTATTATAACTACTAAAAATATGTACAACTCCCCATCTTTCTTTTTCTTCTTTTGATTCTGTTTTAGCTTCTTGTTTTGTTTTAATTTCTTTTTCCACTTTAGCTTCAACTTGTGTTTTAGCTTCAGGTTCCTCTGGTTTTGGTGGAATTTCCACTTGAGTTACTACTTCGTTTTCAGACAATGTGTTCCCACACCTTGAAGGGTTTAAAAAACATTAAGCTTTCAAATGCTGCCAACCAGCATCTTTAATTTTTGAAATTTTTCCATTTTGAAGATAAACTACCCCTTTGCCCTTTTCTACATAACCAATTTCCAAGAGAGGAATTTTTTGTTTTGAGGCGATTCTAGTCACTTTTGACCTGTTTTTTGGTGATGTTGTAAAAACAATTTCGAATTCTTCACCTCCATTGAAAACCAAGTTTTCAAAATTCAGTTTGTTAAATCTGCAAAATTTGATAAGATCATTATTGCAAGGAATTTTTGTTAGTACAAATCTACGCTGATTTTGTCTTGATAACTCATTTAAGGTAGTTGACAATCCATCACTCGAGTCCATTGATGCAGTAAAATAACTTCGCGCTTGCATTCCAAACTTTAATCTTGGATTAGGACGTAAGCTAAAGGATTTTGCTTTTTCTCCAAATTTCTTATCTGCTTTTTTCTTTTCTAAAAGTATCTTCAAGCCCGCAGCTGAATATCCAAAAGGCCCTGTTACAAATACCAAATCTCCAATTTTGGCTCCCTTTCTACGAATGATATCGTCTGCAAAGCCTAGAAGGAAAACCTCAATAACTAATTCCTTTCCCTCATTTGTGTCTCCACCCAAAATTTTGAAATCAAACTCATTAGCGGCCTTTGCAATTGATTTACTAATTTCAACAATTTTTGATTTTGAAAATTTTCGTGGTAGAGTAATTGAAATTACTCCATACAATGGTTTAACACCTTTTGCAGCAAAATCACTAACACATGCTACAATACTTTTTCTAACAGCGTCAGACGTTTTAGTTCGTGGTGGAATGTCAGTACTTTCAACTAATGTGTCTACATTAATGACACAATTTGTTTTTCCAAATTTAAAAAATTCTACATCTTCAGGAACAAATTTCTTATTTCCTAATTGTTTTTGAAATAATTTAATTATCTTTTTTTCATTTAACTTGTTCATAACTTTGCTTCACTAATTGTTTAGTTTGTTCTAGTATAGATTTACATTTTTCAGAATTATTGGATTCAGATGAAATTCTTATGATGTCTTCCGTATTTGATTTTCTAATTAAGATCCAACTATTTTCATCAATTATTGCTTTAATACCATCAAGCGTGTCCACTTGACTATAGTCCTCTCTCATTTTATTATAAAGCACTTCAAGGGTTTTGTCATGTAGATTAGAATCAATCTCAATCTTGTCTCTACTTTGATGAAATCCTTCCATGAATGACAAGATCTCATTAAATCGATCAGTTCCAATCATTGATGAAATCAATCCACTAGTTAGTATGCCATCCCTACAAAAGTTGAATTCAGGTAAAATAAAACCACCACTACTTCCTTCTCCACCTGCTTGAGATTTTGTTTTTAAAATTAAATCAATAACATTTGCTTCTCCAACTTTAGATCTTTGAACATCTCCCCCGTTTTCTTTGATAAACTTCTCAATTGAAACGCTTGTATCTATGCTCAAAACAAATTTTTTATAACCAAGTTCTAATGCTTTTGCTACTCCAAGCCCAACTGTAACATCGGGTGATTTTTTTTCTCCATCTTTAACAATTACTAGACGATCACCGTCCAAATCAAATGCAAACCCTATGTCATTTTTGGTATCTGCTCTCAAATCATCAAGATCATCCGAAGTAGGGTCTGGCCCTCTTGAGGAGTTTTCAAGCTCAGAATTGATTACTTGTACCTTGCAACCAATTTTTTCTAATAGTGCAGGAGCAACAAATTTTGCAGCACCACCACCAATATCTACCAGGACAGAAGGATGGCCGTCAACCTTTCCAACCAAATTTACTGCTTCATCGATATAATTAGAAGTAATTCTAATCTCTTTTCCAATTTTTGATTTTGGTATTGATTGATCTTGTAAAACTGTTGTTAACTCTCGTTCATTAATTCCTCTTCCCTCAACAATAAATTTTAAACCATTCCATTCAAGTGGATTATGAGATGAGGTTACAACAATGCCTGCACCATATTTTCTTGCTTCCCTAAACACAACAGGTGTTGGCGACATTCCTAAATTGTAAACATCAACTCCATTTTGCATAACACTCGCACAAGCTATTTCACTAACCATATTTGCTGAAGGCCTTGTATCACTTGCTATGATACACTTTCCTGACTTTATTAACGCAGAAAAATTATTACAAAATTTCAAAACATCCTTTAATGTAAAATCATTTCCAAAGATACCTCTTATGCCAGAGATAGATTTTTTCATTTGTTCAAACCAGAAAGGCTTTTTATAAACTCTGACTGCATATCCGAAAGTGCCTCGGTAGCTCAGCCTGGTAGAGCGAACGCCTCGTAAGCGTTAGGCCGTGGGTTCAGATCCCACTCGAGGCTTTTTTTCATTAAAGTTACAAAAATTCAAGAAAAATTTTAGGGATCTTGCTCGTTAGTCATTTCAATGTCATCTTCCAAGTCTTTACCCAGTCCTTTCCACCATTCTATGACCTCGCTTCTCATGCTCCTCGTTATCACACTAGGATTCTCCTTTATAGATCTGTCGGTAATTTTTGTTAAAAATTTTATAAACAAATAATTTTTGTTTATGTTCAATTTTTTTATTCAGAAAAATTTTCAGGCTTCAGTTTGCTTTTTTTTCTTTTTTCTATATATGAGTATCATAAGAGTGGCCCCTGCACACCCCCAAAATAATGGTGATAATCCAGGTTCAATGGTTGGTTGGAATACACCAACAAAGATCAATATCATTATTGCCACAAGAACTAATCCTAACATTTCAAGCATTTTACTCATAATTTTTCTATAACCAGATTCTATTATCAAAAAGATATATTGATTTCTAGATCACACTAGTCGTGGACAAGTATCTCCTAGTTGTTTTAGTTTTTTTAATTGTAGGAATACCAATTGCCTTTGTAGACCCTGTCACAGGCGAAATTCTAGAACAGCCGCTTATTCCCTTGTTTTATGCCTCTATTGCAGGCATTTGTATAATCATTGTGTACAGTTCATACAAAGAAAGAAAGGAAAGACAAAGAGAAAATCGTAGAAGAAGATTTAAAAAATAATTTTATAATTCTAGTCCAAAGGACTCAGAAATTTCTGAGAATTTTTTATAAGATTCTAGATACTGTCTACCTTTTGGTGTAATTACAAATGTGTTTTTACCATCAAACTCAATTCTGTTAATCAAACCAGCACCAGTGAGATTCTCGATAAATTTTCCCAATCTAGAATGTGAAAGATTTGCTTTTGTTAGCAGTGAGGTAGTCTTTATTCCTTCTTGGCCGGATTGCTCAGTAGTTGTTAGTAAATCCGCCACAATCTGCATACTGGTTCTATAGCTAACCATATGATAAACAAAAAATACCATGATATAAGGGTATTACCCATAATTTAGATCAATTAAATATCATCTAATCTCGATTTGAACATGTCAGCTAAGTCATCGATCCGCTGGTTTAGTGAGATTATTGGTGTAGCGTACAGGTATTATGATCTTAGAATGAACGTAATTCCACTTTTTAGGGATAGAAAAGAGGCCACAAAAATTTGGAATGAAGTGGTCAATTGGTGGAGTGATTCCTCAATTAAAATTAGATTTGTTGAAACCGAAGATAGTAACTGGTTCATTATGGGGTCAGATTCAATGCGTCCAGATACAAATATGTCATTTTTTAAAATCTTACCCAAATCAAAACATTATGAACGCTTTAAAAAAGGACATGGAGGCGAAGCATACTTGCGATTAGGAACGTATACTAAAAAATACAAAAACGATGTTAAAGATGATGCCATCTGTGATTGCAGTCATATGAAAGAAGATCATGATGATTCCGAAGATAACGATGAATGTCTGTATGAAGACTGTGACTGTAAAAAATTTGAAAGTTTCCAACTTAATCTCTATCCACGTAAAAAGAAAAAAATTGTTACTGATATCAAATTTTTTCAAGAAAGTGACGTAAAAGAGGATCCACTAACTTGGAATTGTCTTTATGTACACAAATACAAATCACAAGAAAAGTGAGTTAGTAATCATCGCCTAAATTTACTCTTACATGTTCACCAGGATAATGTTCGTAAATTTTCTTCGAATAACACTTATTACATAAAGGCCCATTAATTTTCCATTCCTTCATAGGCATGTATTTTTTTTCTATACGGCCTTTACAAATAGTACAATTTTCTTTTAATGCCAAATTGACTAGTCCTGTTTTTTTTCTATATAAAAATCATTTTTAATAATATGCTAATTTTTCAATTATATTAAAAATTATGTTAAATAGAAGCAAGTTAAAGAAAAAATGGTAGCAAGTCTGGCCAAAGTAAATCTCCTGCAATTTTTGCTTGGCAGACTTCTACCTTCTTCAGAATTAATTATAGAAGATTGCTGACAAGTTTTTTGATCGAGTCTATTTCATCCTCTTCCTGTTTTATTTTTTTATCAATAACACGTAACATTGGATCATTCCAAACATGATGAGAGAAGAAATTATGTTTAGTATTAGCAAGTTCAATTTCGTCATCTACTACCGTATCTTCCAAAAATTTTGTTACTATTATATCGGTAAGTTTCAAAATTCTGGAATTTAACTTAAAACTGCGAAAAACAGGCTCTAATTTGAGAATATCCTGTTTGAAATCCCCCTTTGTCTCAAGTATTCTTTTGTGTAAAATTCTAAAATAAACAGCTACAAAGAATAAAGTGGCATATCTTTTTGTTTTGTGTTTACCTTGTTTTCCATATTGCAAGGCCTTCTTTGCATATTCTTTTACAAGATAAGGATAAAGCAATAATTTGTAATCATCTTTTAAATTTTCATTAAAAACTTCATCATACTTGCTCCCCCTTGGCAAAAATTGTGCTGGAGAACTATATGACTCGGTAGGTCTTTGTTCTATCCCAGCAACTAATGCTTGAATAGCATCTTTTGCCACAATTACTTTCTTATGATTAATTGGAAGATAGTTATTGTAAGTAACATCTCCTTCAAATTCAGCTTGTTCAGATTTTGTTTTACTATCAAAAGAACCTGCTTGAATTTCATAAAAATAACTATTGCTCTTTAATTGAGATTTGATTGATTTATGAAAATCCATTAATGAAACTAAATCTTTGCCTCTAACCGAATTCTGTGAATTCCTATATTTTGTAATGTTGTTCTGATCTTGTTCATCATCTGCCCTAATTATTGTAACAGTAATAGTGCCTTCCATATTTCGTGTACGCTTTGCATGATCTAGAATAGAATTTGATGTTTGGGCGCCATTAACTATTTGTGGGGCATGTAAAGTTAGTACATTTTCTCCAAGCTCCTCTATATCACTAACTACAATTGTAATTCCATTATTATAATAAAAAAACTTGTCAGGATTAGTTTGCAGCGTTTCTCTCAACCCTTTATTCACTGAAGTTTTGAACTGCATCCATTGTCGAATATTTGACTCGAATACATAATCTCTATTTTTGGTAACAAATTCGGTAAGTTCACGTAATTTTAAAATTCCAAGAATTGTATTCTCATGCCGAAGCATTTTTTCTAATTTTATAGATGATTTTTTTCCGGCGGCTGGTTTTTTGATTCTATCCCATAATCTTTGAATAATTTCATTGATGTCAACAATCTCAACGTCGCCATCTTCATATTCCACTCTCTGATCTGTTACATAGCAACACTCAATTTTGAGATTTTTTTCTTGAATATTGCTAACAAGATGCGCCAATTCTGGTCGCATTTTAGAAACATCCTTCTCAAGAAGTCTTTTCACATCTTCTTTGAATTTAACAATGGCATCAGCTGAATGCGATGTGCCAAACTTTGATTGAAATAATCTGATCTTATTATCCGAAAAATCCACAGGTAGATAAGCATCAATACCTAGATCATTTGCCCCATCAATTATTGCATCTGCAGCATCATCTTCTGTGGCTTCAAACACTCTTGTCAATACCCATTGAAGAAAATTATTTCCTTTCTCTACATCACTTTTTGCACTTTCAACATAATCACAAATGCTTTCACTGATGTTTTCTGCGAAACCTTCTAGTGGAATACTAGAATTTTTTTGAACTAGTAATGATCTTGATCCTGGAATGTATTCTAACAAACTATTTTTGTTTTGACTCAATCAAACCTTGTAATATGTCATGTATTTAGAAAAGATGGTAATTACATAATAACTCAACTTACTTCAAGTTTTAAAAAAATTAGAGGTGAGGGAGGGAGTCGAACCCCCTTGTATAGGCTTTGCAGGCCCACGCATAACCGCTCTGCCACCTCACCGCAGTGAGAAAAACACGTTTGCAACAATTAAACTCTTTAGATCAGAATTTTGTAAATAGCTTTGATGCTAATTTAACATCTTCAGCTTTCACTGTTTTTCTGCTAGCATGATTTGACATTTCTACAGCACTTTTGGCTATTGTAACTGCAATCTCTTCCAAAATTCTTCGTAGTTCATCAGCTGATTCATCACTAACTCTTTGAGCTCCTGATTTTTTTAAAATTCGGTACATTGCAGATAATCCAAACTCGGAGGATTTCATTAATTGAATTCTTCGTGCAGATGATAAAAAACTTTGAGTGAAAAAATATCACAAAAATATCGATTTCTACAGACTATTTAGGGAGACTTTAGTTGGAAAAATTATGAACTGGATTCTAGACTCTCATATTCATTTATCCGATTCTCAATATGACACAGAAATTCAGTATATAATCAGAAGTATGGAAAAATTGCATATCAAAGCATGTTGTGTCTCAACGGATAATCCAAATTCAAAAAAAACACTTGAGCTCGCTAAGGAAAGTGACCTAATTTTTCCATTTGTAGGAATTCATCCAGAAAAATTCAAGGATAATTTAGATGATATGGAAGAGTTGATCCTACAAAACAATGATAAAATTTCAGGAATCGGAGAAATAGGTCTTGATAGAACTTACATTGAGTCAGAAGAACAATTTATTTTACAAAAAAAAGTATTTGAAACTCTATTATCTCTTGCTGAAAAACAAAAAAAACCTGTTTCAATTCATTCCAGAAAAACTCTTGATGAAATCTATAAAATTATGCCATCTTATTCCATTAATGGTGTATTGTTACATTGGTTTGATGGAAATAAAAAACAATTACAAAAAGCGATGGATATGGATTTTTTTGTATCTTATGGACCAGTTATGGTATATGCAACAGATAAACAAACCCTCCTTTCAAAAACTAACAAAGATAAGATCCTAGTTGAAACTGATGGTCCCGTAAGATTTTCAAAATGTTTCGGTTTTAAACCTGCACAAATTAGCTTTATTCCAAGTGTAGTGTTTTGCGCCAGCAAAATTCTTAGAGAAACATATGACGATTTCTCAACTATTTTAGAACAAAATTCAAACAACTATCTAGGTATATAGGTATAAAAAACCCCCTTCGATTATCGGATGAGTGGACAGAATCAAAAAACTTTCGATGCAAGTCTTAGAAAATAATAAAGCTGATTTTGGTATTAATTTTGATGAAAATAAAAAAACCTTGGATGGCATTACAATAATTCGTTCTAAAAGTCTCAAAAATAAAATTGCTGGATATATCACAAGATTTCTTAAACATGAAGTGCTTGACAAAAAGAAGCAGGATGAAAAACTTGCCAAACAAACCAAATTAGATGAAGAAACTTCTGAAAATTTAGATTCTAATGCTTCTGAAGTAAAAACGTCTACACCTTCTGACGTTCCGCAGACTGAAGAAAAAACACAAGAAATTCCTGAAAACGCTTCAGAATAAAAAATTAATTCTGTTATATTGATACACGTCAAATTTTTGGGTGGTGCAAAAAAAACATTCTCTACTGGAGAGATAACTATTGATGATACCAATCTTACTATACACACACTTCTTGATCTGCTCAAATCAAAAAAACCATTGAATACTCCCAAATTGGATGTTAACAATCTCCTTATTGCTATCAATGGAGTTGATTCGTCCGCACTAGATGGAAAAAATACGCAATTACATGATAATGATGTTATTAGTATCATTCCTGTCATTCATGGTGGTTCTAATTCGCGAACCCAGTTTCAAATCAATAAAATACTGATCGAAATATTTGAAATTAATTCCAAATCTAGATTGAATGTAGATTTTCTAGATAATCTGAGAAATAAATTTCCAAATTTGATTCTTCAAGGTATAGAAACTAGATTCGTTTTAGGTAAATCGCATGCCAAAAAAATTATCCAAATCTCACTTAAAGCAAAAAAAAATCAAGCCATGCTTTCAAAAAAACTAGAAATAGACATTTTAATGAGATTTGCTTGTACGACTCAAATCTCTAAAGCTATTAAAACTGCAGGAATAAAACCCAGAAAAAATTTCCTCATTATGGCATTAGGCAGTAAATTAATTTTGAATATGTTGAACTTTGAACTAATCCCCCACTTGAATTCTAAAATTATCTCAACAAATAATTCTGCCTTCATAAAAAAACAATTCAAAATTTCTAAAAAACAAATAGATTCAGTAGCATCTAGTTCTCCGCTAGAAGATATACTTGTTGAAAAAGCAGCAATATTATTCCATTAATTTCCTTTTTGTAATTTCTAACCTAAAGACATCTTCATCTCTTAATACCGCAAGACCAGTTTTGTTACCTATTATTTCAACTAAAACTACCCAATCTGGTTTCTCCAATGACACTTTATTTTGAATTTTATCAGCTAGTTTTGAAATTATTAATTTACTAGATATCTCATGATTGCGTTTCTCTACAGTTATTCTATATGATTCATCTTCTTTGATTTTTTTTACTAATTTACCGGTTGCATTCAAAATTTCTTCTAAATCTGTATTGGTAAATTCTTGAATTGGAATAATTCTAAGACAATACCTAATTGACCATGGTTCCTCTATAACCTTATCTTTAATTTTTCTTGTAATCTCAAAAGGATCACAGTGTGTATCGGCAGTTAAAATTCCTGACATTTCTGAAATAGTTATTTTTGGATCTTCATCCCCAAAAATTGATAAAACCTTTCTTAGTTCAACAGTAGCTTCGGATTCAAAGTGTCTCGAGCAAGTAATTATTAAATTCAAAATATGTTCAAAATCTCCTCTTTTGTAATGTCACCTTTTCTGAGAACATTGATTTCATTTTCTTTAATTTCAATTATTGTTGATTCAATAGTATTAGTGATGGTCCCACCATCTAACAACAAGTCGTATCCTGTAAGCCTTTTGGCACATTCTTCTGGATTTGTATGTGGAGATGAACCAGAGATATTTGCACTAGTTCCAACCAGTAAATTGCATTGTTTCAAAAGAGATAACACACATTGATTATTTGGAACTCTTATAGCAACTTTGTTTTCAATACCCAATGATTCTTTTAATCTTTTATCTTTTAATTTTAAAATTAAAGTAATTGGTCCAGGCCAAAATTTTTCAGCAATCTTGCTTGATCTTTTATCAAAAATAGCAATTTTAGAAAGATCAGCCTTTGAAGCTCCCAGAATTGGAAATTGTTTTTTAGTATCTCGACTTTTAATTCTGTATATTGATGCAACAGCATCCTTATTGTATGGATCACAACCTATACCATAAACAGTATCTGTTGGAAACACCACAATCCCTCCTCGCTTGATTGTTTCACCTGCTATCCTAATTCCCTCTGTGTCACATTTCATTTTCAAAGTTTTCGAAATTGTGTAAACATATCTTTAATAATAATTTGATTTATTAGCGATTTGAAATTTATGAAAAAATTTCATTCTGATTTTGAAGATAATGAGTTTGAAGATGATTTTGATGATGATTTAGAAGATTATGAAGACGAGATTGATTTAGATAGCTAGACCGAAATTCTCAGCAAATCTGCTAAATGTTTGATATGCATGTAGAAATTCTCTTCCTGAATGACTAATTCTATATCGACAAGCTCCCTGCGAACTATCTTGTTCTAGAAGACCTTGCGAAACTAGATTAGTCAAAATTCTGGAGATTCTTACATGAGAGATGTTTGCCTTCCTTATCAGAAAAGTGACTGTAGCACCATCATCATCTGCTAGTTCATCTCTTGTAGTGGTTAAAATGTCGCCAATGATTTTCATATGAGTTCGATACTCTACCATATTATAGCTCACTAATAGTTCTCATAATCAATATGATAGTGGTAAGATATTTTGCATTATACCAATGAGATAAAAGATTTTGACCAAGAATCTTAACAAAAATTAGAGAAAAATTAAGCCTAAACTTTTAGAAATTCTTACAATTCATCAAATTTGATTTTCCTTAGAGGCACTTTACTAACTGGAATAAATAATGAAATCAAGCCACTAATCTTAATGGATATAGAAAGATAATACAAAATCGATTCTGGAAACACAAAGGAATACCATCCAATAAATTCACCAAAAGCAAGCAATGATAAACCAAGTGTAACAAAAATTGCTCCCTTCTTTTTACTTTCAAGATATGATAACATTGTTTCGATTGCACCATAAGCCAATAAGATAAATGAAATTGATCTAAAAATATTTTCAATGTGAATTACAGAAACTAAAAACAGTGGAAATATACCAACTGATCTAAAGTAACGTGATTTTGGGAAAAATGATTTGATACCGTGTGAGAATGCAATAAAGAAGTAACCAACTGTTTGAATTCCAATTCCCAATGTCTGTACCCCTCTTTCAATGTGTCCAGATTTTATTACAAAATCTTCTACCATAAATCCTGCCCAAATTACAAAAAAACCAACACAAATTGAAAAAAATGCAATTGATAAACGAAATAAAGTTGGACTTCCTGTATTTTTGAAACCAATATAAGACATTGAACCTATGGTTAGACCCACAAGAAATCCAATCAAATTAAGGATATTTTCAAAGAGAAACTCCAACTACAATAAACAATCTTTGGAATTAATTATTTTAACATGATGAATCATTTAACCAGATTGTGAATCCCAATCATCTAAAGTACCTGCAGTTTCCCCTTCTGTACTGCCAGTATAATCTCCAAGAATATCTGAATATACTAAATCATTATGAGCAACAAACTTGACATATTCTCCATAGCTCATCTCAAGATCACAATTCTCACATCTTACCATTGAGAAATCAGGAGAAAGATTGGCCCCTTTTTTACATTTAGGACATATTATTTTCATAATATTCTATGAGCCGGTTTACTATTATTGGTTTAGAATGAAAAAGATAAAAGGGGTTTTAAGGGGTAAATATCATTGAGTAGAACTTGCACAAAATGTAAAAATTCAATTCCTGAAGACGCACAACTCGAACCCCCGGCAGAAAAATATCCTTGCTGTAACAAATGTTGGGCAGAATGGAAAGAGTATAGAATTATGGTTATGAATGAAATGAGATTAGACATGTCCGT
>JAEHKQ010000040.1 GCA_016838795.1 Nitrosopumilales archaeon | reverse complement strand
CCAAAAGTACAAGAAACAGCAACAAAAATTATGAAAAGATTTGGAATTCCTGCTTATGTTCTAGCAGATACAACATGGGGTTCATGTGATCTCAATTCTGTCGGAGCTAAAGTTCTTGGTTCTGAAGTTTTATTTAATATTGGTCATACGATTAGTTTGGAAACACTTGAAAAAAATGTAGTAATGGTTGATGCCTTTGATGACATTACTTTTGATAAAATTGCAAGAAAGTGTATTGATATCCTTAAAGGAAAAACAATTTCTTTAGTCACTGACAGTCAACATCTTCCTCAAATGGATGTTGTTAAAGAAATTTTAATTCAAGGAGGAATTAATGTCAAAATTGGACAGGGAAAAGGACAACTCAATGATGGGCAAGTGTTTGGCTGTGAATTTTATCCAGTTATGGAAACAAAGGATGTAGTTGATGCTAATGTTTTTTTGGGACAAAGTAATTTTCATGCAGCTGGTATTGCTTTAGCTACAAAAAAGCCAACTTATGTTCTCGATCCATATTTCAATGAAGTCCGTGAAGTTACTGAATTTGCTCAAAAAATGCAGAAAAAAGCTACTTTAGCAATTTACAAAGCAGCTGATGCTAAAATCTTTGGAATTATTGTGGGACTTAAAGAAGGTCAACTATCAAAAACAACTGCTCTAAAATTTAAGAAAGAGTTAGAGAAGGAAGGAAAGATAGTTCAGCTTTTTGCACTAACTGATATTACAAATGATAGATTAATGAATCTGAAAGGAATTGATGCCTTTATTCAAGTTGCTTGTCCTAGAATTTCAACCGACAACCAGTTTGACAAGCCAGTACTTTCAATTCCGCAAGCAAATGCTCTTTTGAAAGTCTTAAGGAATGAAAGTATTGATGGTTATTTGCAGATTCCTCACTGGCTTTAAAAAAAATTTGTTATAAACTATTATAATCAGCTTCTTGAGAATCAGCACATGTCAGAATCAAAGACTTTTCCTGGGGATAGAATTGCTTCAATTGAAGAATACGAAGCAGGACATAACACTTTTGATGACGGAAGTGATGTCCGTGCTGCTGTAATTGGAACTACT
>JAEHKQ010000039.1 GCA_016838795.1 Nitrosopumilales archaeon | reverse complement strand
TTTCCTCCATTATCAGACAACATGTCTAGAGTTGACATTACAAGACCTGCACCATTTCCAACTACTGCAATATTTCCATCTAATTCAACAAGAGAAAATCCACTTTTTTCTGCTCTTTCCTCAATCTCTGATCTTTCTTGATATTTTTGCAATTCTTCATGTCTAAAATTTGAGTTATCATCAGTGATGACTTTACCATCAAGAGCCATCAACGAATCATCATCCAATACGGCAAGAGGATTAATTTCAACAAGCTCTGTTTCTTTTTCAATTGTGAGTTTTGATAATTTTTGAAGAATTTCTACAAGATCATCTGCACTTTTTCCTTCTAGATTCATTTCCTTCGCAACATCCCTAGCAACATCCTCTTCCACTTTGCCTAAACCAACTTCACGGATAATCTGGCTTTTGACTGATTCAATTTCGACTCCTCCGTCTGCAGAAGCAATGATGGTATAGCATCTTTTACCACGATTCAAAAACAAAGACAGATACAGTTCCTTTTTAATCTCAGCCATTTTTTCAAGCAATATGGCACGAGCCTTTTCTCCTTTGATTGTCAATCCTAAAACCTGCGGATATTTCAACTCAAATTCATCTTCATTATTGCATTTTTGAATTCCTCCTGCCTTACCCCTTCCACCAACGGGAACCTGAATTTTGATTACAAATGGGAATCCTAGCTCCTTTGCATCTTTTCTACCCTGTTCGATGTCTTTAGATGTAAGACTATGTGGAATTCTAATCCCAAATTCTTTGAATAACTCTTTAGCTTGATACTCTAATAATCGCATGAAAAAATTCTGGATGTCTGATACTTATAATTTGTAGGGTGTTTACTTGAGCTGGATTTCAAGTAAGGATACAATTTGTAAGAAAAGGTCCCTGCTTTTTCTCATCAAATGTTCTGGATATTCTTCTATAGAAAATACAAATTGCTGATGAAAATTTGGAACTAATGGACCCCCTGATGTAACAAGTTGCTCGATCACATGATGTGATGCTAAAGTACACACAATTTCTTCATAGGAGTTTTCTTCTTCCTCAATCGTTTGTCGGTACAGGACAATTGGGGTATTTGTTTTGGCTACAACTAATGAGCCCTGTTTAAGCAAATCTGTAAGATGCTGAATTTGCCAGGCATCAAGACTAATTTGCTTGACCATGGGGGTATATGACAGATTTTGTATTTATTATGCCAGATGAGCTAAAAGTTAACCACTTACTACAAGAAATCTATTCACATTTGACTTACTTTTTGTCTTGAAATGTCAAATGTTAAAAAATATCTAAACTGCAGTGCTCTTTTTTGCTGGTTTTCCTTTCCCATACATCATGTATAATACAGCTGCCACCGCCAAGCCACCTGGAAGCACAATTATTGCAACTAGAATCTCATACTGTAGCTCTAATCTTTTTGCTGGCTGAACCACTATTTCATCTGTAGATATTACATCTGGATTTTCATAAACCATTGTAGTAAACGTTACTGTTCTTAAGGAAGGAAAAGCGGCTGGTGCTCTAGCCGAACTTTCAATTCCTGAGGTTCCACCGCTTTGAATATTTTCAAATCTAATCTCTATTGGTCCAGGGAACTCAAAGATAAAATTTCGGTAATCTCCACCAATGCCAGTCAAACCTTCATCACGAAATATTTCATCACCGTTTTGAATCAGTATTAGATCATACTTCATTTTGTCTAAATTTGTATTAGCAGCTGGGTCATAAGTTTGATAAATGAATGTAACCTTCTCGTTAGTTTTGATAACATTTGGTTCCCATGTCATATCGAGCTCAATTATTCCATCAGCAGTATATTCAATCACAGGAAATTTTTCTATTTTCTTCCCCATAGAATCATGAGGATAATCTGGGATTGATTCCCCCACAACAACAATTCCTTCCATCCAAGGATGGAAGGTACAAAAATATCTAAACAGACCAGCTTTGTTGAATGTAAATGACCAAGATTCCCCTTTCATGAATCTTCCACTGTCAAAAAAACCATCTGGTTCACCAAATTTGTCCCCACCCATCCATCCAAACCTTCCTGGCCCTTCTCCGCTGGTAACAGTATGACCTTCTTGATCATCATTAATCCAACTTACAGTATCTCCCCTTTGAATTGAAATTACTGGCGGTTCATACCAATTTTCTACAGGAGTATCAAAGGTAGGATCATGAGCACCAAATGGAATTGAAACAGTTTGTTCTTCTGCAATTGTAGTTTGAAATGTAAGCAAAAGAAAATAGATACAGAAAATAAAAAACAAAGATTTCATGATGGCGTTTTCTTAATGATCACTTACTCTACTGAAATTCTAATTTTTTTACCATCAATGTCATCATCAATGTACTCTTTGCATGATTCAGTAAAGGAAACTTGCTTTACACGAACCAAAAACGCCAATTCTTTCTCTTTTTCTTTAAGCATACCTAAAGAAACATCATCCAAACCCAAGATTGAAGCTACATTAAGTATGTCTGTTGGTTTGTATCCTCTTTCCTTTCGTAATGTTTGAAGTCTTCTTGCCAAATCCTTCACAAGGCCTTTGGCCATCATTTCTTGATTTCTTACAGTTGAAATGAAGACCACTGTATTATCCCGTTCCGATACAGCAAATCCATCTTCAGCATCATAATAAATCAAAAAGTCATCTATTTCCAAAACTATCGATTCGCCATCAATATCAAAAGTAAATTTAGCATTTTTTTTCAAAGAATCTATAATGTCGCTTGGATTTATTTCAGAAAACTTTTGTACAAGTTTTCCCATGTGCTGTTTGACTTTAGGCCCAATTCTTTTTCTTTCAAGCTCAATTTTAGGAATAATAGGGAGTCCCAATTGATCCAGCTGTAAAAATTGTTCCAAACCTTCCTTCCTTTCAATTTCATAAATGGTATATTTTTCAACATTTAGCTGAGTGACTAAAAGGTCCGATAGAGATTCTAGTTTTTCTTTTTGACCCTTTTCAACGCAAATTATGGTCTCATTAAGTGGCCAGCGTCGTTTTAACTTGCCTTTCATTCTAGCTGCAGAAGAAATTGAGGTGACCTCTTTCAGTAAATCAAATGATCCTTCAATCTTTTCATCCTCTAAAGATTCTTGAGCTTGAGGAAAATCTTCCAATAAGACACTTTTTTTCTGAGCAAATGTTCCCAAATACAGATATTCACTAGTAAACGGGCATAGTGGATGAATCAAAATATCGAGTGTTCTTAAGGTTTCATACAAAACGGTATAGATTGCTAATCTACGATCTTTTTTCTTTTCATCATCTTCCCAAAGCTCTACTCGTGTAATTGGAATGTAGACCTGACTCAAAGAATTAATAATAAAATCTTCAATTGCTCGTGCGGCTTCATGCAATTTACATTTTTCATAATCTTCAGTTGTTTTTTTAATTAATTTTTGAAGCTTTGATAATAACCAAATATCTGGCGATGATAATAATTTTTTTTCTTTTGCCCATTTAATTGTTAAATTAGAATCAAATTTGTCATATTCACTATTTTGTTTGAAATAGAGGTGTAGGTGATACAGTGTACTGACAACTTGATAAGGTCTTGACATTAATTCTTCAGTGCTGAAGTTAAGCGGTTCTATCGGGCTTGATTTCCAAATGAAATAAAACCGAATCAAATCAACTGGATATTTTTTTAAAAGTTCTTCAGCATCAATTACGTTTCCTAAACTTTTACTCATCTTGTTACCATTTTTGTCAAGAACATGTCCTTGAAACAAAAATGCTTTGTATGGAGCAACAGGCGCATTATTCAAAATTACATTTTCTATGAGAAGTGTGTAGGCCCAACCTCTAGTCTGATCAATTCCTTCAGTGAAAAAAGGCGCAGGAATATTTTTTGCATATTCCTCATTAGACAAAGAAGAGTATGGTGCAGAACCACTATTGTGCCAGGTATCTAACACATACTGCTCTCTCTTCGTGTTTGAACTGCCACATTTTTGGCATTTAATTTTGATATTATCTATCCATGGTTTATGCAATTCAAAATCTTGGCCATCAGGAAGTTCGGAAGCCGAGTCAACGATTTCTTTTCTGGAATAAAACCAGTTTTGATTTCCACATTCCTTACACAGCCATACTGGCAAAGGACACCCCCAAAACCTTTCCCTAGAAATACACCAAGGATGTTTTTCCTTAATTATTCCTAAAAATCGATTTTTTGGAGCCTCATAATAATATTCTACAGCTTCAGCTGCTTGAATTGCCTTATCACCAAGCCTATCAAGTTTGTAAAACCAACCTTTTCTTGCAAGCCAAACAAGTGGATGTTGAGAACGCCAACAAAGTGGATACTCATGTCTGATTTTTCCAATTCTTACAAGCGCATTTTTGTCTCTAAGATCATTTACAATTTTTTCATCAGCATCCCTTACAAAAAGTCCTGAATACTTTCCAGCTTTATCGGTGAATTTTACTTCATCATTGATTGGATTAAAAATCTCTACCTTTCTTTTGTTTGCTATCTTGATATCGTCTTCTCCATTTGCAGGCGAAAGATGAACTATTCCACTTCCTGCCGTTACATCAACAAATTTTTCAGCAACCGTGATATGATAATTATCATTTTTTGCGCATTCAGCTAGCCCTGAAATCTCATCTAAAAGTGGATGAATGTATTTTTTCCCTTCAAACGCTGAACCTTTTACAGTTTTTTCAACGGAATGTTTTTCAACTTTGACTTCTTTCAAAAATTCCTCTAATCTTGTTTTACCAATGATCCAAGTTTCATTTTCAACTTTAACATAATGATAATCTTCCTCAGGATTAAGACCTATCATGGCATCTGTTACCAAAGTAAATGGCATCGTGGTCCAAACAATTAGAAATGCTTCTTCGTCTTTTAGTTTCACTTTGTAGTATAACGATGGATCTTTTACTTCCGCATATCCCTGATTCACTTCTGAATGACTAAGAGATGTCTGACAGCTAGGACAATATGCAATTACAGTATAGTCTTCTTCTAAAATTCCATTTTCATTTGCTTTTTTTAGAAATTGCCATTCCCTTTCAATAAACTCATCCTTGTGTGTCCAGTATGCTTTTTCTTGATTAAATGATATTCCAAGAAGCTTGTCAGTCTCGACCCATTTTGCATTAAATTTCTGAACTAAACGCTTGCATTCAGCAACAAGTTTTTCAATTCCGACTTTTTCCAAAATTTCATTTTTACCACCAGTTACCCCCAGTTCTTTTTCTGCTTGGAGTTCCACTGGAAGACCTTGGGCATCCCACCCGGCATTGAAGATCACCTTGTTTCCTTGGAGCGTTTTGAACCTATACCAAAGATCCTTCATAACCCGACCTCTTAGGTGGCCAGCATGAGGAATTCCATTCATGGTAGGCGGTCCTTCAATAAACATAATTTTTTGATCTTTTTCAGATTCAATCATTTCCTGCAAATTCAAATTTTCAGAATATTCTCTGATTTGTCCTTCGATTTTCTTTGCATCAAACTCCTTTGCTAGTTCCATCTGCAGCTGGGATGTATTATGATGTTATAAATCTCATCAACAACATCAGTTGAAAATTGATTCTTCAATCTTGGATTATATAGCAGAGACAAAAAATTTGATCAATGGTTAATGTTCTTGTTGTAGGTTCTGGTGGAAGAGAACACGCCTTAAGCTGGAAACTTTCACAAAGTTCCCTAGTCGACAAAGTTTTCACTGCACCTGGAAATGGAGGAACTGAAAATAATGTTCCAATTTCAGTTGATAAAATTGATGAGCTTGCTGATTTCGCATCTCAAAATAATTGTTTTACTGTTGTTGGACCTGAAGCACCACTTGCGTTAGGAATTGTAGATAAATTTAATGAAAAAAAACTAAAGATCTTTGGACCAACAAAGAATGCTGCTCAACTTGAATCAAGTAAAATATGGGCAAAACAATTCATGCAAAGAAATAAAATTCTGACTGCAGAATTTGAAATATTTGATGACGCAAAACAAGCTACAGAATATGTAAAATCAATATCACACCCTCTTGTTGTAAAAGCAGATGGTCTTGCTGCGGGAAAAGGAGTACTTGTTTGTGATAGTACCGAAGAAGCACTTGCGGCAATTGAAACAATACTGGTAAAGAAAATCTTTGGTGATGCTGGGAATAAAATTATCATTGAAGAAAGAATTGATGGGATAGAAGCATCGTACATTGCATTGTGTGATGGTAATATCGCAGTCCCCATGGCATCAAGTCAGGATCATAAGAGAATTTATGATAACGATCGAGGCCCAAATACTGGTGGTATGGGCGCATATTCCCCAACACCAATAATTGATGACTCGATGGCTGAAAAAATTCAAAATCAAATTATTAACAAAACAATTGCCGCCATGAAAAAAGAAAATATCCCTTTCAAAGGATTTCTTTATGCAGGTGTGATGATTAAAAATGGCGTACCATACGTCTTGGAATTCAATGTCAGAATGGGTGATCCTGAATGTCAACCAATAACAATTCGAATGAATTCTGATCTGTATGATTATTTGAATGAGTCAGTTGATGGAATGCTTTCCTCGATGCCACCAATCTCTTGGAATGACAAAACAGCAGTATGTGTTGTTTTGGCATCAAGGGGTTATCCAGAATCTTATCCAAAAAATGAGGAAATTAAAGGACTAGAACAACATAATGAAGGAATCTTTGTTTTTCACGCTGGCACAAAAAAAGAAAATAATTCAATTCTTTCAAATGGAGGCAGAGTTTTAGGAGTTACAGCACTTGGCGATACACTTGAATCAGCTATCTCTAATGCATATTTAGCTACCGAAAAAATCTCATGGCCAAACAAATATTGCAGATCCGATATAGGAAAAAAAGGCCTCACTTTCCTATGATGTTTTAAAAAACTCATCCTCTGTAACAACCCAATCAATTTTCACATCATTATCTAAATGAGGTATTGATTTTATAATTTGTTTTGCATATGTCAAAGCAATTGTTGCAACATTATTTTTTGAAAGAAACCTATCATAAAATCCATAACCGTATCCTAATCGCAAACCATTACGGTCAATTCCAATTGTAGGTACTAACACAACATCCAAATTTTCTGAAGCAGGACAATTATCTTTAGGTTCCATAATGTCAAAATTTCCTTTTTCTAAACTACTGAAGTCTTTAATTTTCCTAAATTCTAGATTATTCTCCACAACTTTTGGTAGAAGGATTTCTTTGCCCTCACTCAGCAATTCTTGCATAATATCTTGAGTCAAGACCTCACTTCCAATAGGATAGTAAGATCCTACTCTCTTTGCAAGTCTAAACTGTGCAATTTTCTTAAGATTTTGATGAATTTGCTCACTAGCAATTTTCATTAAATCGTCTGAGATAGAGTCTCGCTTTTCAAGCAGAACCTTCCGAAGCGAGGACTTTTTACTGTTTGGCAAGGCCTTTGATTAATGATGCAGCAGTTACAGTATTTTTTAACAACATTGCAACAGTCATTGGACCAACTCCGCCTGGAACAGGTGACGCAAACGATGCTTTTTCAATGATTTTATCAAAATCAGCATCTCCAACTAGTTTTCCATTATGTTGAGTTATGCCAACATCAATTACAACAGCACCATCTTTGATCATATCTGGTGTTAAGGTAAATTTTGTTCTATCCCCAACTGCAGTAATAACAACATCTGCGGTTTGACAAATATCCTTAAGATTTTTTGTTTTTGAATGGCACGTAATCACAGTTGCATTTCTTGCTAAGAGAAGATGGTAAAGTGGCCTTCCAATCAAATTACTTCGGTTTATCAGCACTACGATTTTTCCGTCCAAATCAATATTATGATAATCAAACATTTCGATAACTCCAGAAGGCGTACATGCTACAAGTGCTGCCTTTTTCATAGCAAGTAATCCAACATTATGAGGAGTTAGACCATCTACGTCCTTGATAGGAGATATTCGTGAAATTGTTTCAAATTCATCCAACTGTTCCGGCAAGGGAAGTTGAACTAAAATTCCATGTATAGAATAATCATTATTTAGAGAATCAATCAATTCATTCATTTCTTTTTGCGAAAAAGTTGACTGGAGTTTATGATCCTTTGTTAGGATTCCAATTTCCTCACACGCTTTGTGTTTGTTTCTAACATAAGTTGTAGATGCAGGATTATCTCCAACTAGAACAGTTGCTAAACATGGATTCACAGCTTGTAATTTCAGTTCATCAACTGCCTTTTTGACACGATCCTTTACAGACTTGGCAATTATTTTCCCATCAATTTTTGTACCCGTCAATATGATTAAGGGAAATTGTAGATATTTAATTCTTGGAATCAAAGTTAATCTTTAAAGACCAAGGCTATCAAAAAATCATGTGAAGTTAGATTTTGATACAAATCAGTACATAGATGAAATTAGAAAAAACGAAAATTACTTTCACACGTTTATCAATAGAGAAACCCTCGCTGTGGGCGTATTAGTTTTACAACCTGGCGAGGAAGATACTCAAACTCCACACGATTCCGATGAAATTTACTATATTGTCAAAGGGGATGGTTTTTTAAAAATCAACAAAAAAGATCATCCTGTTTCAGAGGGAAAGGTGTTTTTTGTTCAAAAAGATATTGAACATTACTTTTTTGGAAACAAAAAAGAACTAATTGTATTGTATTTTTTTGGCGGACCTGACTCTTAAGAAATAATTGTTTTTCTTCCAGAAATTCTAATCTTCTTCTTTGCAAAAAGCCTAACAGCTTCTGGATAAATTTTGTGTTCCTCCTTGAGAATTCTTTTTGCAAGAGTTTCGCTGGTATCTCTATTTTTTATTATGACAACAGATTGAATAATTATTGGACCTGTATCAACACCTTCATCCACAAAATGTACAGTACATCCTGAAAATTTCACACCATATTCAACAGCTTGCTTTTGAACATCGAGTCCTAGAAAAGCAGGTAACAGCGCTGGATGAATATTCATAATTCGATTTTTGTATTTTCTAATAAATTGAGGACTAATAATTCTCATAAATCCTGCTAAACACACAAGTCCATTTTTTGGCGTTACTCCATGTTGTTTTAGAGTAGCAATTATTTTTTTATCATAATCCAGCCTGCTTCCTTTGAAACCTTTACTTTCTATAATCACTGTATTGATCCCAAGTTTTTCTGCAATTTTGAGTCCTTTTGCATTTGGCTTATTAGAAATGACAACTGCTGGATTAATTGGGATTCGTTTCCTCTTAATTGATTTTAAAATGTATTCCATATTACTTCCACGACCAGAAATTAAAATAGCTAGATTTAGCAAGTGGTCAAAACTAAATCAAAGCTGCAATTTATATCAAATCTTGAATTCCTATTATTAGTTTGATAAAAAAGGTACGAATGACAAGAAATGGTATATTATGCGAGATAAACGAGGGCAAAGTCCGCCTAGATCCAAAAAGGACAGATTCTGAAGGAATTAATTTTGTTTCACATGCACATTTTGATCATTTGCCCATAACAAATGGCGGAACTGTATTGTCGTCTCGTGAGACAAATGAAATTGCAAATCTGAGAGGTGTTCAATTGACCAATTTTGTTGACTCTATGGAAAATTTCGTACTAATTGATAGCGGCCATATTCTTGGTGCTAGAGGACTTTTGTTTGATGATATATTTTACACTGGAGATATTTGTACTAGAGATAGAGGTTTTCTAAATGGTGCCAATGTACCAAAATGCAAAACATTGATCACCGAATGTACATTTGGCCTCCCAGAATATTCATTTCCAAAATTATCTGAAATTGAAAAGCAAGTGAATGGAATTATTTCAGAACTTTACTCGAAAGGAAAACCTGTAATTTTGATGGGGTATCCACTTGGCAAAGCACAAACGTTAAGTCAAATTTTCAAACACTGGGATCCACTGTACTATCATGATTCTGTCAAAAAAATGAATGACTTGCACAGAAAATTTGATGTTCCACTAAAAGAAGGAATGGGACATTCAGAGGCCGAATCAAAAGGACTACTCGACAAAAAACCATGGGTGATGGTAGCGCCAATGATGCCAAGTAAGGATTTCTTCATTAAGCATATGAAATCAAAATATGATGCTGTAACAATAGGATTTAGTGGATGGGCAAAATCATCCAGATTCAAATTTAGTAAGGGCTGTGATTACTCTATTCCATTAAGTGATCATTGTGATTTCAATGAACTCACAGAAATGGTAATTCAGTCTGGTGCTGAAAAAGTTTACACAATACATGGTTTCATCCAAGAATTTGCTTCGCATTTAACAAAAATTGGAATTGACGCACAACCTTTGCGTGAATATTCACTAGATGATTTTTTCTAATTAATTTAAATTTTTAAAAATTTTGAACAATTACAATTTAGGATTAAACAAGTATCTGAGTTTCTAATGTGATCATCTAAGGAATGTCTACATTTGGCATTTTTGCATAACTTTCTTTCCTGCTCTCTTTTAACTACAGCTTGTGCTATTGTATTTGCCTTATCTTTTGAATATTTTTTTTTGTCAATGTAATAATGAACAACTCTGTTGTAAAGCAAATCTGGATTGAAT
>JAEHKQ010000038.1 GCA_016838795.1 Nitrosopumilales archaeon | reverse complement strand
GGCCCAATTAAATTATCTGAATGGGGTCCCACGATGGAAGAGGTTGTTTATGTAATATTGATGAGAGATAAAGACAGATTCAACATTCTATACATTGACCAATCTGAAAAAACTGAAGAAAAAGACTTTTTCATAAAAAATCCAAAGTTCAAGTGTTGGATTTCTCACGCAGGAGCAGAAGAAAGTCTTTACCTTTCGATCCTTCCTATGTGGAAATCTGTAAAGGAAGAAAGAGACAGGATTGTTAACAAAACAATAGCTAAATACAATCCTATCTGCAATATGGAAAACAATCCGTAATCTTATTTTATCTAAACAAATATGAAAAAATTATGAAATGTCCTTGCTGTGGCTCTGAAATGAAAATGGAAAAAGAATTAGAAAATACAGTTCTTATGAAATGCGTTGACTGTGGCTTGAGTGATACAAAAGTAAAATCATGAATTAAGTTTATTTTGCACGTCAAATAATTGTAAAGTCACTAAATCTATTGCCTTTTTCAAATGATCAAATTCATTTATTGAATGGATTTGTCCTTCCACAAGCCTTCTTAAAACCTTGACTACTCCTTTTTGATATTCATCCGATGATACTACTTCAAGAGCATTAATTTTTGACAACAAAATATCTAGTTCTTTTTTTAATTCTTCTGAAGGAGCATGTTTTTTCATATTACTAAGATATTTTAAATTGATATATGAATTATTGAATTTTACAAAAGGTCTTCATCAATTTGTTTCATGGCATCCAAGTATTGATGACATGTGCATTCTGGAATTTGGCACTTGCCCAACTTTAAGATTGATTCACTAGAATCCAACGGTTTGTGGGCTTCATCAGTGTGGTGGCATCTTCTACAATTCACGATTAAAAAAATTACTGTCTTTTATTTAAGGTATAAGAACTGCCCTAGCGTCAATTTCGGAGTTTTTGAGCTTTTGTAGGACCTCGTTGGCTTGTTCTAAAGGGAATACTTCAGAAACAACTTCCAAATTGTTTTCATCTGCTATTCTTATTACATCTTCCATGTCTTTTCTAGAACCAATTAACGTTCCCCGTATTGTTTTCTCCTCAAAAGCTAAAAATGATGGAATTTTTCCAACGATTCCGATAACAACCAACCCACCTTTTTTAATTGATTTAATTGCAGTGTCTGTAACTTGATCAGCTGGAGCAAAAACAATGGCTGCATCTAGCAGTCCATGTTTATTTTTTAATTCTTTCAAGAACATATTCTGATCTGACGTATATCTCATCACGTCAGATGCACCAAGTCTTTTTGCAATATCAAGATGTTTCTGATTTCTTGAAATGGCAATAATTTCACAATTTTCTAATTTTGCAAATTCTACTGCCATATGCCCAACTCCTCCAATACCAAAAATTCCAATTTTCTTATGAGTTGCTGGTTCGGCAGCTTTGACCGCTTTGTATGCTGTAATTCCTGCACAAAACAAAGGAGCTGCATGCTCAGGCTTCATTGTATCTGGAACCTTTGTTGCAAAATCTTCTGACGCGTTGATATACTCAGTGTATCCGCCTCTGAGAGATTCGCCAGTTACTTCCATTTTCTCACAAAGCTGTTCTTTTCCTTCGTCGCAGTATTGACATTCCATACAAGAACCAAGCAAAGGTGAGAGTCCCACTCTGTCTCCAACATTGAACCTTGAAACATCGCTACCAATTTTTACCACTTTTCCAACCAACTCATGTCCAGGTACAGTAGGGAGTGTGGGAGGGATTCCAATGTCTTGCCAGTCCCCTTCGATGCCATGTAGTTGAGAATGGCAAACACCACACGCCTCAATCTTGATTAAAATCTCATTCGGTTTTTGAATTTGGTGTCTTTCTATTTTAGTTAATTTCAGAGGTTTTGTTTCAATTGGGCCACAGGCAGAAAGAACCATGGCGCGCATTGTTTCTGGCATATCACTATCAAAATTTTTTTGCTTATTTTTACATTTCCAAAAATAAATTAAAATAAAATTAAACTGCCATCTTAAACAATACCCATGCCCAAAAAAATAGCTCCAGATGATTTAGAGAGAGTAAAATTGTTGAACATTGTTTCAAAAAGAGGCTTTAAGGATTTATCATTGGAACAATTAAAACGTCTTATAATTTTAATTGAAAAAAAAGATTACAGCCATGACAAAAAAGCCCGTAAATCAAAAATGAAATTACTCGCTCAGATTAATTCCAGAATTTATGAATTGGAAGAAGGCAAGGGAATTTTCAGCTAGACTTTGATACTAATTCTATTTTATTGACCGACAGGGACTGAATCGGGACATCCATCTTCATCTTGATATCTGTTATAGGTTTCAGGCGCTTCAGGACATGCATCTATTGCATCAGGCAAACCATCATAATCAAAGTCATAGGACGGAATGTAATCATCAGGACAACCGTCAAGATCTAAAATACCATTGTAGGTCTCAGGTTGGTTTGGGCACCAATCCCTTGCATCATGTATTCCATCACCATCAGAATCGATAAAGCCTTTTTCACTCACAACCGAATCAGGACAACCGTCTTCATCTTGATATCTGTTATAGGTTTCTTTTGCATTTGGGCAAGAGTCAACAGTATCAATTATTCCATCACCATCAGAATCAATTAATGAATCATAAGGAACAAAATCAGGACATCCATCCTCATCCTGATAGTTATTGTACACCTCTCTCTCTGTTGGACACAAATCTTGACCTAATGGAATTCCATCAAAATCAGGATCTAAAATCACACCGGTATTTTCCGAAGCAAACGTATCTGGACATCCATCCCAGTCGAGATATCCATTATAGTTTTCAGCCTGATCTAAACACTGGTCCCACCTGTCATCCACTCCATCATTATC
>JAEHKQ010000037.1 GCA_016838795.1 Nitrosopumilales archaeon | reverse complement strand
TCTACTGATATGCAAATTTTTGATTTCAAATACCGAAATGGTGTTCTTACTCTGAAAATAAAAAAACTATAGACTTTTTGCTAATTCAAGTTTTTGTGGTAAGTATTTGTCTGTAATGTTTGTCAATCCATATTTTGAAAATGCTTCTAACTCTGCTTTTCTTTTTAATTCTAAGAACTTTTCTAATTCTGTTTTCCAAATGCCTTTTTGATATCTTGGATCCTTTTGTAAATCATGACACCTTTTAATGTCTGTTTCAGTCATTGGAATTGTTGGGAGTTTGTATTTTTCAATATCTGTAGCCCAAACTCCTACCCACTTTGCATCTGGAACAGTAAGCTCTCTAAGGTGTGCAGCATTTGCGGAACCAGATTTGATCACCATTGCTATATGTTCTCCATAAACATCACCATCAGTTAGGATAATTACTGGAAGACCAAGTTCATCGTGCAGTCTTTTTAAAAGAGTTCTAGTTGATCTTGGTGCTTGACCACCCATATCTACAATTATAGCTTTGAATTTCTTATCTACTTGTTCCTCTATAAATCTGGTAAAAAGGCCACCTTTCTCTACTGCAATTACAATCTCAGCACTAGTACCAACCAGTTCCGCACTGGTCAAACTAGGTCCTATAGCATAACCATCTGGATGGTTTGACAAATTCATTTTTTTACCTTCATATCCTGGAACAGTATATTCAATATCCAAATCACCAAAAACACTACTGCGTTCTTCAGGGAAAATATGGAAATCCTCCCTAGGTTTTGATAAAACAGCCTCTAGGTCAACTATAATATTATCAGATTCACCTTGATCTTCAAAATCAATAGCAAATGCTTGTGAAGAATAATAAACATCTCTAAGAGTTGAAGATTTTTTTTGTTTTGTTAATCTATTCGCAAAAAATGCCAACCACGTTAATTGAGTAAATGATCTAAGTTGGGAGGTATTTTTTGCACTTCTGATTGCAGCATTTTTTCCTAGAACATATTGTCGTAGTTTTTGATCATAAACAATATTACTTACTGATCTGCTTGGGATTGAGAATTTGGGATATTCTCCTTTATCAAGATCATAATAAATTTGGGAACCATAATTTTTTAGTGACTCTATTAACGAATTGTGTTTTTCTTTTGCGCTTGTACTACTTTGTTTCTTTGACTTTTTCAACTACAATTTCCTCCTCTTTTTGAACTTCTTTTGTGATTAGTATCTCTTGTTTCTGTGACTGGCTTTCATCAATTGTGACTTCTTCTTTTAGCATCTTTTTGTAATCTGGTTCTTTCTTCTTTCCTGCTAGCTCAGTACAAAATTGTGCAATTAATGGAAGATATTTTGAATAGAGATTGGCCCTCTTCTTTGCCATTTCTGCCTGACCTCTCTTGTTCATGAAAATTTGGATTTTTCTTAAAATAAATTGTAAAGCCAGTCTTAATTCTCGTTCAATTTCTAGTCTATCAGCAACATTTTCTTTTCCAACTGTTTTGTAAGGAATACGAGTTGAACATATGTGTGAGACTATTACCAAAGGTGAATCAGGATTCACTTTGTATCTTTTCCAATCTATTTCATTTACAACTTTTAGGACTACATCACTTCCTTCATCATAAAGAAGTGGAATTCGATTGGCAAATCTGTACACCTTAGAACCTCTTGACGAAATGTCACCACCGTAGGCTATTCCCATTTCTATAACGAATGGAAAGCCTGAATAGGCAGAAGCTGAGCGTTGTATAACTGCTAAAAAGTCAGGATTAAAGAACTGTTGAATTCCTTTTTCCAATGGTTCCTCGCCTAATGGAGCAAGACAGCCAGGATCAGGAGACATAAAATCATCAAATTTTTGTAAGGAATCGCTGAGTTTTGCAAGTTGTTGGTTAGTCATATTTCCCAATCTAATTTCAGGTTTGAAACCAGCAAATTTTACAAATTTTTCGGCAGTGATACGTCCTACCCGTTGGAATCTTTTATTCAAAAATGTGACAAGTGTTTCTCCTTGAACAGTGTTTGCAAGTTGTTTATAGTAATCACTTGTTGGATCCATATCAATAACTATGGATTGAGATTTACCAAAATCCCAATAAGTTAATTTTTGGTTTGAGACATCAATATCATCAATTCTAATTTTACTCAATTTATCAAAATCCATTTTAATAAAAGACATCATAGCAATCACGACACGAACTTGCCGTGTTAAAGTTTTCCAACGTTTTTTAGCTTTTAACATGATTTCAGTAAAATTAAGATTTTTTTTGCTTAAACCAAGTTCTTTTCTTACTTTTTCAATCATTATATCATCTACCCTAGGAATTGTAAATGATGTATCAGCAATCATTCTTCGGATAGTTTCAACATCAACACCATATGGATGTGGTTTTATGGTTGTAGGAGGTTTAGGCATTGTTTTAATTATTCTAGAGTATCGAAATCTTTCTCCTTTAGGATCATCAAATGTAATTGTCGCATATGGTGTAATTAATGAAGTTTGGTAAACATAATCTCTAATTTTTGAACCAGCTTTAGAGTAATCTCCTTCTAAACAAATACTGATTGATAGACCTTTTTTGGAAACTTGATTAGTTTTGTGTTTAAGAATCACCGGTTTATTTTTTTGTATATCTAAGAGTAATTCATATTCTTCCTGTATTATTCCATCAGTTGAACTTTTGACTCGAACAGGTTTGTTTGTAGTAATTTGTCCATAGAGAATAGCCATTGTTGCTCCAAGACCAAACATTCCTCTTGCTTGTTTTAGTCCAAATTTTGAACCATATAATACAGTTCCAAATGCAAGAGGTACATGTTTTGATTCAATTCCAGGTCCATTGTCCTTTACAGTAAGAATGTAAGGTTTAGGATCTGGTTTTTCGGGATCTACGGCTTTAATTAACAACTGAACATCAGGTAAAATTCCCTCTTGATCACATGCATCAAGAGAATTTTCTACAAATTCTCTGACAGCAGCATATAGTGATCTAGTTGGATTGCTAAATCCTGCTAGATCACGGTTTCGATAAAAGAATTCACTTGGTGAGATTTGACTAAAATTTTCTTTATTTGATAACATCTTAATCTTCCCACAATTTTAGTCTCTCAATTTTATCTCGTTGTCTTGCAGATTCAAGCTTATGGTATACAGCTCCATGCATGCTTCCATTGGAAATAGCTGAGATCGCATCAACTGCAAGTTTAAGCTTATTAGTTTCACCAATTATCGAAACGGTTCTTCCGTATATTGAGATGTTTGTGTCACTAAGTTTTTCCATGGTTCTCCTCGCCTTACCGCCTTCACCTATAATTCTCCCTTTAATTCTTTCAATGTGTGCTGATGATTTTCCTGCAAACTCCCTTAAGTCTATTACATGTAAGGTATTTTCACCTTCTAGTAACTTCATTGCATTTTTTGGAGAAAAGCCACGACCGATTGCAGTAACAATTTCTACTGCTTTGAAAGGTTGTATCGTATCTACACTTCCAACTCCTGCGATTAAAGTTTCGCCAGTTTCACTATCAATATCTAGCCTTACAGAACAAGCATTTTCAATTTCAGATTTAACATTTCCAGATTTTCCAATGAGTACCGCTATTCTTTCTGTTGGAATTCTAATTAGTTTTTCAAAACTCATTTTATTACCTCATCATATGTATCGGCTGGATTTTGAATTGTTAGTCCTCTTCTCACAAAAAATTTTGTTATGTTATTAATATCCCTTTTAAGAAATTCAGTGGAATTAGGATGTCGAATATCAACCGCAGAGCCTAGATCAAAGACAACTAGTCCTTTTTCAGTCTTAAAAATATTGTATTCTGAAAAATCTGCATGAACTAATTTTGCATCTTTGTACAGACTTTTCAGAATTGAAATGGCCATGTCAAAATCTTTTTTGTTGACTTCTTTGGATTCTAGTAGATTTTTTGTTGGCACACCATTTTTTCCAACAAATTCAATTACAAGAACATTTTTTGAGACATGTATGGGTTTTACTACTGGAATTCCACATTCAAAGCATCTGGTTAAATTGGAAAATTCTTTCTGTGCCCATAAATTTACAAGATTCCTCGTTCCACGTTTTATCTTTGAAAATCGAGGATCGCCTAAAATGTATTGAGCACGGCGCTTATAATTTGAGGTGGTCACTAGATACACTTTCAGAGCAACGTCATTTTGGTTTTGATCAACAGCCCAAAATAGCACAGACTCTTTTCCTGCCTTAACTACACCGTTAACATATGAAATGATGTGAGAATTTATCATTTTATAAATAGTAAGCATTGTAGTTTTGTCTAAAACTTCATTTATCACCTTATTTTTCTTGAACCCGTTTATAGGTTTGCCACGTTTTGATTTCGATATTAGTTTATTATCGATTCTTGATTGTAAGCTTTTTTCAAGATCATCCAACAATATTTTCATCATAATTTCCCAAGTAAAAATTGATTTCTAATATTCTAGAAATCTCTAGGCAGATGATCGTTATTTTTTAACCAATCTACTTGAGGTAATGTGAATCTCCAAATAATGTCACCTCTTTCAGTTGCTTTAAAATCCCATGGCGAGATAACGACAATATCATTATCACGTATCCAGATTCTACGTTTTAATTTGCCTCTAATTCTTCCTCGTCTTGTAATACCGTCTGTACATTTAACTAAAACGTGATCACCACCCAATAGTTTCAATACACGACCTAATAATTCTCCTTCTTCTGGTAATCGAATTTCTTTTAATTGACTTTCGTTTAGTACTTTTCTTTTTCCCATAAGATGTTTTCAAATTTTTTGTATATAATTGTGCTGTTTTATATCTTATAAACAATCAAAAATGGTACGCCACTAATTTTCTTTATTCCTTTTTCAGAACCAATTCCTAGATTCATTGATAAGGAAATTATTTCTTTTCCAACCATATTTATGATAGAAGAATTTTTTAAAAGATTTTCAGCTTCGTTTTTTTCTACAATTTCTTTTCCATAGTAGTTTTTGCTTATATCAACTTGAAGGTTATTTTCAGAAATTTTTTTTCCAACTAAATCTACATCACAGATATTGAGCATTGTGTTTTCTTGATAACCTGTGAGACGAACTGAAAATTGCATTATGCATACTTGCCCTTCATAGTTGATTTTGCCCCGCAAGCCTCACAGATCAAAAATGAGATCCTATTTTCTTTTACAATTTTAGTGTCTGGACTTTTGCAAGTAGGGCATTCAAGATAATCTTTTACATAGATTTGAAATAAACGGGTAAAATCATCTGGATCTCTTCTTCCAATAAACATGGCTTTATCTCCTATACGCTCTGCTGGAACAGCAAATTCCTTTGAAAGGTATTGAAGGACTTTGTCTGGGTCTCTACGTAAGACTCTAGGAAATTCAGCAAAATTACGGAGGAAAGTCTTTTGTCCTTCCCACATTACATCTACTGCCGGCAATTCAAACCTAGTAGATGTCTGTTTTTCGGCATTTGATAAATTATCCTCAATGCGTTTGAGTAGTATTTCATATTCAGTTTTAGTCAATATCAATAGGTAGATGATTTTACCCTATATGGATTTATTTTAAAAAAGAGTTTGTGGTAAGTCTTCCTACATTTTTCCTATTCGGAAAACCTTAGTTCCACATTTTGGACAGGTCCCTTTTACAGCTGGACGTCCATTTTTCATTTTAATTTCTTCAGGATCTTTTATTTCCCTTTTTGCTCTGCATTTTACACAATATGCTGTAACCATTCTAAAAAATCATCGGAGTAGCTCTATTTAGGAAGAGGCTGTAAAAATTATTTAACTATACACTTGATGAGGGTATATTTGGAAGAGCATGTGGAAACGTCCTAAAACTAATTTTATCAAAAATTATAATTTTTTTATAATTTTATTATAGATTTAATTTAGAAAAAAGATTTTCCATGGTTTTTTTGATATCCTACTAGTTTTTATGGAATTTACCAGTTATAAATAAGCAGTTATCATTTTTAATAGATGGCATCGAAAAAGGGTATTATAATTACTATAGGTATGTTGGTGGCCATTACAAGCGCTAGTTTTCTAATTTGGTTTTTGCCTGAAAATAATGAAATTAAGTTTATTGTTTCAGATTTTGATTCTCATTTGGATGGTGTCAAAAATATTCATGGCGTAATTAGAGAATCTGTAGATATTGAATTTCAAAATCTTTTAGATGAAAAAATTTCTCCCGAAGAATACATAGAACTTGCTAAAGCATCTTCATCCCAGATCAATTCCCAAATAATAGAATTAGTAGAAAGCAAAGCCACTGAAGAATGGCTAGAAAGTTACATCAATTATATTGAATCATTAAGACAATACAACTCCTACATTCGAGAAACTATTGTAGCTGCATCTATGATAGAGAAGGGGATTCAATCAAATGAAATGAAGAATGTCCTTCAAAAATTAAATGAGTTTAAAATTAACTCTGAATCCCTCATTATTGAATCAGATAATACACGTCCCTGACAAAATTTCATTTTAAAGCCTAAGTATAATATTTTCAATTGGGGGAAATCATTAAAAAGTAATTTTGTAACTGTGATAATATGTCTCAAAAAGTAGGTAAACTTGAGAATAAAATATCCTCTTCTTCTGCAAGTAAATTGCTTGTAATTTGTGTAGATAGAGATAATGATGTTGGTGAAAAAACTGGAATTTCAACACCTGTTGTTGGTAGGGATGCATGTATTGAAGCTGCACAACGACTTGCTCTTGAAGATCCTGAAGATGCTGACTCTAATTCAATTTTTTCCGCGATCAAAACTTACGAGGATCTAATTAGCAAAGGATATGTTGCGCAAGTAATTACAGTTACGGGAGTTAAGAATAGAGGAGTTCAGGCTGATGAAAAAATTGCTTCTGAAATAAAATCAGTTTTACAAACATTCTCTGCTAATGGTGCAGTAATTATTTCTGATGGTGAAGATGACGAAAGTGTAATTCCGGTAATTCAAAACGTACTTCCTGTTATTTCAGTTCAAAGAGTAGTAATGAAGGTCAGTAGAAGTGTAGAGTATTCCTATGCAGTTTTTGGCAAATATTTGAAAATGATTGCTTATGATTCTAAATATTCAAAATTCTTTTTAGGTGTACCGGGAATTCTGTTGTTAATTGGAGGTATAGCTACTGTATTTGGTTATACAGCAGAAATTTTTGCAATACTTGTGAGTATTTTAGGAGGAGCATTTTTGATAAGAGCATTTGATATTGATAGAGCTTGGTCACATTGGACAAAACCTACTCCGTCTGGATTCATTAGGATGTTTACTGTGATAACGGGAATAATTTTTATTTTGTCTTCAATCTCCGCAGGAGTCATAGCTGTTGATACAAGTTTGATTGGTTCTGAAACTCAGATGATCAATATTATATCAAATAAAGTTATAATTGGACAATTTTTTGCAGGCGCATTACCAATTTTATGGATTGGAATTGGTGCAATATTTGGAGGAATACTACTAAGTAATTGGCTAGGAGGAATTCATAGGCGAATCAGTGATACTTTAAGGTTGATCGTTCTGGTTGCTCTGTATCCCACCGTATCACAATTTACTAATATCTTAATCAACGATGAAAGTTCGTTTACTCTTATTATCCCACTTCTTATTGGTTTTGCTGTTACTCTTGTTTCTGCCACAATTTTGTTTAAAAAATTTAGAAAACATAAAGACGAGGAACTGCTTTCGGACTAGAAATCTTTTACCCAAATGTAAGAATTTGGGTAAAAACAATCATATCTATATTCCTAGTTTTAATTAGAAAAGGTGATCAAATATTAAATTCAAAAATACCGCATTTCATCTTTTAGGACTCTATAATCTTTATTCTAAAAAATTAGAAAAAGAGATTTTTAACGGTCCGATGCCAAATCATATTGCCATAATTTTAGATGGCAATCGCAGATGGGCAAAAAGAAATCTTAGCCTATCTAAAGAAGGGCATTTTAAGGGAGCCGATGCAGTTGAAAATCTTCTTGATTGGTGTGAAGAATTTGATATTAAAATTATCACATTGTATGTGTTATCAGCAGAAAATCTAAGTAAAAGAGATTTAGAGTTAGAAGATCTTTTTGAGCTTATAAGAACTAGGCTTGAAAAGCTGTTCAACGATCCACGTATTCACAAAAATCAGATGAGAGTTAAAGCAATGGGTAGAGTTGAATTACTTCCAGACTCAATCAAGAATGTTTTAAAAAGATTAGATGATGCCACCAAAAATTATGAAAGGCATTTTCTCAATA
>JAEHKQ010000036.1 GCA_016838795.1 Nitrosopumilales archaeon | reverse complement strand
TGTTAGCTGGCACTAGGATAAAAAATGAAAAAGATTTACTTGTTTCAGCAAAAAAAATAAAAAATTTTGGTGCAAGGAATGTTGTTATAACTGGAAATAATTTTGGCAAACAAACAATTAGTGATTTTATTTTAGAAAATTCAAATCATTATTCTATTAAAAGTAAAAAAATACCAAAGAAGAATCGTGGTAGTGGTTGTACTTTTTCTTCAGCGTTAACAGTATGTATTGCTAGGAAGATGAATTTTCGTGACTCTGTTGAATTTGCTAAAAAATTTACTATTGATTCAATTAAAAATGCAAAAATAGTTGGTAAAGGAATTCCTGTTACTCAAGCAAATAATTATGACATAAATAAAAAAAATCTAAAAAAAGCCATTGATAAATTCATAAAAATTAAAAATGCATATTCATTAATTCCTGAATGTCAAACAAATTTTGTCTTTTCGAAACAAATTCCTATATCAATAAAAGATGTTGTGGGAGTTTCAGGAAGAATTGTCAAATCAGGTACATCTGTTATTGTTGCTGGAGATTTAGAATATGGAGGCTCAACACACGTTGCGTCAGCAATTATTGCAATGAATAAAAAATTCAAAACAATTAGATCTGCTCTAAACATAAAATATAATAAAAAAATTCTTGAGCAATTTAAAAAGAAAGGGTTCAACATTACAAGTTATGATCGTAGTAAAGAGCCATCCATCATTAAAAATAAAGAAAATTCATCAATCTCTTGGGGCATAAAAAAAGCTATTAAGGAAATATCTAAACCGCCAGACATTGTTTATCATAAAGGTGATTATGGAAAGGAACCTATGATTTTGATTTTTGGAAAAAATCCTGACGAAGTTATTCATAAGATTTCTAAACTAAGTTGAGTTGATTTTGGAAGAGAACGATTCTATACTGTAACATAAATAGTCATAATTTCAAATACAGTTTCGTGAAAGCGGTAATTCTTGCTGGTGGTTTAGGTACCAGATTGCAACCATATACAACTTTTATGCCTAAACCTATGCTTCTGTTAGGAGAAAAACCACTATTAGAACATCTAATAGATTGGACTAGGAAAAATGGAGTAAAATCTATTGTATTATGTGTAAGCTATCTTCGTAAAATAATTGAAGATTATTTTGAAGATGGAAAAAGTTTTGGAGTAAATATTGAATATGCTGTTTCAAAAAGACCTCTTGCAACTGCTGGACAGTTAAAAACAGCTGAGAAATTTTTGAAGAGTACATTTGTATGCATGTATGGTGATTCAATTTTTGATTTCAAATTAAAAGAGATGGTAAAACAGCATCAACAAAAAAAATCGTTTATTACAATTGGCCTATATGAATACAAAACTAATCTTCCATATGGAGTAATTGAAACTGCTAAGAATGGGAAGGTTACAGCATGGAATGAAAAACCTGAGATTAATGCTAATATTAACATGGGTTGTTATGTCATGGAGCCTCAAGTTTTTGATTGGATTCCAAAAAACAAACCATATGGTATGGATGATTTAGTTAAAAAAGCCATAAGAAAAAGAAAAGCCATTAACAGTTTTACTACAAAAAAAGGATTCATAGACATCGGAGATAAATCATCTTACAGAAAAGCATATGGTCAGTATTTAGCAAAATCAGGTAAAATCTAAAAAAAATGAATCAAGTTAAGATTAGACAAATACAAGAAAATGATCTTTTCCAAGGATTTTTAGAATCTTTAGATTCTTTGAGAAAGGCAAGTGATTTAGAGGAAAATAACGCAAAACGAGTTCTTAAAAAAATCAGATCAAATCAGAATCATGTTATCATGGTGGCAGATTTGGATGGTCAGATTGTGGGGTCGATCACTCTTTTAATCGAGCCTAAATTCATTCATCAGGGGGGTCTAGTTGGGCATATTGAAGATGTTGTTGTACGCTCTGAATTGCAAGGTAAGGGAATTGGAGAACAGCTCATTAATGCGGCATTAGAATATGCCAAAAATCATGGCTGCTACAAAACAATCTTAGATTGTGATGATAATGTTAAGCCTTTTTACGAGAAAATTGGGTTTAAGAGAAATTCAAATGCTATGAGGTTTGATCACAACTAAACAAAATCTTTTTTCTTTTTTCTTTTTTTAATCCTAAACAAAAGGCCACCTACAACCATAACTGGTATTGAAATTGCCATGAAAAGAGGTGGGGTGAATATTACAGCGTCTGTCAAATATACTGATTCGATATTTGATACTAGTAAATTTGCATAATACATTCCAACTAACAAAATTCCACCACCTGCAATAATCATAGTTCCAACTGGTTTCGAACCATATCCTTTTGACATGATGAAAGAAATTCCAACTAAAATCACAGCAGGTGCAACTCCAATTGAAATATATTGGAATATTTTTGGATTAGGTTCTATCTGTAGTGCTCTATGTTCTGGTTCTTCTGACATATAATAATAAATCGTGATTATTTCACCAACAAACATTGCAAACAGACCAAGACATGCAACTGCGATATATTTTTCTATTGCCATCTACAATTCACAATTTGTTTTTAATAAATAAATCATTCAAGAAATTAAACTATACCAACAAGTGCTGCTAATTCTTTTCTACATGCAATCCCTAATTTTTCTGCTGCTTCTTCAGGCGAAGTTTTATTCAAAAATATTCCATAGCCTCTCTCTAAACCGGACCATGTATCAATGATTGGATAAACTTCAATATGCCAATGAATCTGTCTACTGTTTTTCTTTTCTGGAGACAGATGAAATACAAAATTGTAAGATAGATTTTTGAAGCTCTTTGCAAGACCACCAAGTGTGGCTCGAAGAATCAAAGATAAATCATTAATTTCTTTTTGAGTAATTTTCGAAAAACTTGTTGTGTGTTTTTTTGGGCATATCCAAAATTCATATGAATATGAAGGAGCCCATGGACAAAATGCAATAAAACCTTCAGTTTGTAAAATCTGTCTAGGCCCTCCTATTTCAGCATTTACAGTCTGGCATAGTGGGCATATGCCTTTTTCATTTAAAATTTTATGTGAAGCTTCTGCTTCAGATTCAATAACTGGCGGAATTGTTGAGAAGGTTACCATGTTTAGATGAGGATGGTGATCGGTACTTCCAGCTGCTTCTCCATGATTTGCAAAAATTGAAACGTATGTTACACCTTTTTGGGTGTATAACCATCGGAGCCTATCTTGAATCACTACAAGTATGTTTGACCATTGTTCTGTATCAATAGTTGAAAAAGTATCTTTGGTTTTTGGAGAAGCAACAACGATATAATGATATCCATATGCAGGTTCGCTATAATGGGGCTTGTCAGTATAGGTATTTTCTGTGTTAATTGAAACTGCCGGGTTTTTACTTTCAAAAACTCTAATTGACCAACCCGTAACATAATCATCTTCAGCATCCTGTAAGCGCTGTAACATACCTTCTTTTGCAACTAGGGATAAAACCGAAGGATTTGTCATGGATTCGTTTCCAGGGGCATATGGTGATTTTTTTGGATCTGAAATCGGATCTTCCTTTTTTGTTACGATCATAAAACGTTCTGCAACATAGTCTTTACGCATATTTCCCATTATTCATACTGGGAGATCAGGGGTGTTAAAACTTTTTCAGATCAATAGTAGATCTAAAATTAGATGCAAGATTTAAAGTGAACAAGCTGAGTTTTGAGCAAAGGAGTTGACTAAAGATTTCAAAAAATTCTGATGTTCATATGGTTTATGTTCTATTAGATGGTGTAGGAGATCTTCCACATCCTGACTTGAATGGGAGAACGCCGTTAGATGCAGCTGCAACTCCAAATTTAGATGTTTTAGCAAAAAATGGAACAATGGGCCTAGTCATAACAGTTGGTAAAGGAATTGCTCCAGAATCAGATATTGCAGTATTCAATATGCTTGGATACAAATTTCAACATGCTGATTATGTTGGAAGAGGAGTTATCGAAACGATTGGAGTTGGTACAGATTTTAAAGATGGGGACCTAGCACTAAGAGGCAATTTTGCTACCCTTAATGATGAAGGAGAAATAATTGATCGACGTGCTGGAAGAAGAATTGAAAAAGATGATGCAAATGCAGTAGCCAAAGAAATAGAAGAACAAATTCAATTCTCACAATCAAACACATCTGTTGTGGTAGCACCAACTATAGATCATAGAGTTATTGTGAGAATAAGAGCTGAAGGAGAATCACTTTCATCTGAAATCACAAATACTGACCCAGTATATGTCCGAGTGGATGGTATGGGAATTGCAAAAGCTGTAACGGATTTCATGAAAATAGAAAAATGCCTACCGCTTGACGAATCGCCCAATACAAAGATCACCGCACAATTAGTCAATGAGTTTACTGATCAGTCTTTGCTAATTATGAAAAAAAGTGATGTAAATAAGAGAAGAAAAGAGCAGAAGAAAAAATTACTAAATAGTATTCTTTTACGAGATGCAGGAAACCGTTACCCTGTTGTTACACCAATAAATGAATTG
>JAEHKQ010000035.1 GCA_016838795.1 Nitrosopumilales archaeon | reverse complement strand
TTTGGAATTGCAATGCAGCAATCAAAAAAGATGGCCTTGCAATATTATTGGCAGAATGTCAAAATGGAATTGGCTCACAGGCAATTATGCAATTTATTGAAGGCCAATTAAGCAGTGAACGACTAAAAAATCCACCTAGATATGTTGATGGAATGGAAGATCTCTTATTCCTGACAGAAATTCAAAAGAAATTTCAAGTTGGTCTTGTTTCCGTCCTGCCAGAACTTTATACAAAAAAACTAAACATGATTTCATTGAATAGTGTAAAACATGTTATGGATTACATCCTCAAAACACAAGGACCCAGACAAAAAGTTACCATAGTTTCAGATGGTGCACGTGTGTTACTACGATAATAGTGAAGGTGGTAACGGAGCACACAAAATTGCAAGTATTATTACTAAAATGTAACTCAGTTTTCTTTTCTTAGATAATGGAGATATATCATCCAGCGGCTGGGCTCCAGGATTACGTGACATCATCAACAAAATCAACATTGCCATTAACCAATAACCCAACAAAGCTAATACTCCCATACTTGCAAAAGTTGCATACTTGTGCCACTTTGCTCCTAATAGTGTTCTTGCCATGTGGCCACCATCTAGTTGCCACGCAGGAAGCAAATTCAAAAATGTTATCAAGAACCCAATCCATGCAGCAAACAAAACTGGCGTCATCAAGACTACTTGTCCATCCCCGCTTTTACCAAACATCGCTAATGTTGCTGTCATCAATAGTGGTTCGCCTCTATTCCATTGAATTAATCTTGATTCGGCAGAAAGATCTTCGGCAATATCACTTTCAATTACTGGCGCAGTGTAAGCTCCATAAACTGATACAAGAACAACAATAATCAAACCAGCAATAGGTCCGGCAATTGCAACATCATAGAGGATTTCGCGATTAATAGTCAGCCCTTTTGATTGGATAAATGCGCCGAATGTTGGAATTCCATAAACGGGGATTCCTGGAATAAAAAACGGCCATGTGGTTTTTAGCTTATGGAATTTTGCTGCAACTAAATGACCCGATTCATGGACTCCTAAAATTCCTAAAAGCGATAATGTGTAGATGCCAGCCATTTCAAGAGGGTCACCAATATATTCAACAGTATTGATTCCAACAGTTCTAAAATAACCATCAATCATAACAAATCCAACTACTACCGCAAACAAAATTCGTGGAGTCCAAGAAGTCTGCCACCAAATTTTCTTTCTTGGAGGAAATCTTCTCACCAATACATACCTACCTTCGGAGGTTTCTTCCAGTTTACAAACAAGCTCTCTCTTTTCAAGTCGTTGTGCCAATTCAACAAATTTTGTTTTGAATTTTTCATCTTCGATCTTAAAATGAAGTGAATCTAAACTCCGACCCATAGCAGTTACATCAAAAATCGCAGAAACAATAGAGATTATTTCTTCCTGTGTAGGTTCATTCATGTCAAAGCGAAGACTTCTCTCTTAATTGACTTTACGGTTTAAAATTAAATATTTGTCTACTATCTTTAACTATCATGCAGATAATCCTAAGACAGACTGGCGAGTGTATAATTAGAAGAGCGGAGCTCAGTGATATTATACCTGTAATGGAAATTAACCTGAAAACTTTACCTGAACACTACTCAGACTATTTTTATGAAAGCTTGTTAGCTGAACTCCCAGAAGCATTTCTTGTAGCTGAAATTGGTGGAAAACATGTTGGTTATGTAATGTGTAAAACAGAATATGGATTTTCCAATTTTAAAAAATTGGGATTTGTAAAAAAAGGTCATGTTGTATCTATATCAGTACTTGATGAACATAGAAGAAAGGGAATTGGGACAGCACTTGTTGAAGAGTCACTAATTGGTGTAAAATCACGAAAATGTGACGAGTTATACCTAGAAGTAAGATGTAGTAACAACGAAGCTGTAAAACTATATGAGAAGATGAGATTTTTTATCAAACAAAGATTAAAGACGTACTACCGGGATGGTGAGGATGCCTATCTAATGGCAATAGAATTCAATTACTAGTTCAAAAAGATAAATAACTCACCTTAAACTTGTAGCCCAATGGATAAGCGAAGTGGCACTGGTATTACAATTTTCATTTTATGTATAGCAGGATTTTTTGTATATGCATACCTTCTAATGCTTTCTGAATGGAGCGGGGTTGTTCTACAACTTTCTGTTTTAATGATAACTGGTGGATTACTAGGTGTTATTGCTTGGATTGGTTACACTATGGCCACAACAAAAGCTTCTCTATCTTCTATTACTGATGACGACGGAAAATAATATCATTTTGTTATTCTAACATCAACAACTGTTTGATAATACCTAGGACCCACAGCCCTTACAATTTTTGAGCTTAGAATTTCTGATTTTACTTTCGCTACCTCAATAAAGTGTTGTTCAGAAAGTTTAGACGCATCTTGTTTTTTGTCTGCATGCATATGTGAATAATAATGAATTACTCCATTATTTTTTGTGGCTGAGATTGCAGCATCTAGGAATTCATCCGACCTTTCTGGAAGAAGCATAAGAGTTCTATCCCCTTTGTTTTCAAGTTGTTCTTTTACTATTTGACCAGCATCACCATTAATGGAAATTACGTTTCCAGCTAGTTTGTTTAAGGAAATATTTTTTTCACATAGTTTTGATGCAATTGGATTAATGTCAATGTTATACACTGAACATTTCTTGTTTTTTGCAGCCATAATTGAAAACATACCGATTCCACCAAACATGTTGATTACAATCTCACCATCTTGAACCAAATTAGATATTCTCTCACGTTCTGTTGATAATCTTGGTGAGAAAAAGGCATTTTCAACATCAACTAGAAATCTACAACCATATTCTTTGTATTCCGTTTCTGTTTTATTATCTCCAGCTAATAGTTCCAAAGATCTAGTTCGAAAATCACCTCCAACATCAGATGATTGATAGAATACAGATTTTGCAGTTTTTACTTGTTCAAGTAGAGTTTCACCAATAATTTTTTTTTTGGATAGCAATGAATCTGGGATTCTAATCACAATGATATTTCCAATCTGATCAAATGCTGAGAACATTTCTTCAGCTTCTTTTTCAGATAGAAAGCCTTCTAATGCCTTCCTTAACATTCGTGTCAATTCTTGTAATAGAAATTACACAGTTATTTTATTATAGGTAAGTAAGAAAAATTGAGACCTTAATGCATAGATCTTCAAATAATGTAGATAACAATGATTCTAATTACAACGAGGAGTTTTCGAAATTTATCCGTGACTTAGCCTTCTCTCTAAAGGTTGAAAATGTTCTCGAGGTGGGCTGTAGTACAGGAAATGATTTGAGAGCATTTCCTGAGAATTTTGATGTTCATGGAATTGATCTCAATGATCATGCATTAAACAAAGCACGACTAAAACTTCGTTCATTTAAGTTCAAAAAAGGTTCTATTATTGAATTACCATATGGTAATTCTTCATTTGATCTGGTTTTTACTCACAAAGTTTTGAATTACATTGATGACAAAGATATGCCAAATGCAATCAGTGAATTATTTCGGGTTTCAAGAAAATACATAGTACACTTTGAATTGTTTAGTAAGGATGAAGAGGTAATTAATCTTGAAGATAAATCTCGATATAGAAACATGTACAAAAGATGGTTAGATTTCAAAGTAAAGATAATCAGCAACGTTGATATGCATGAAGAAATTGATCCAGAAAAATCTCGATTTAATTTAGTCAAAAAATTATGAAGATCCAAAATAAGTTTAGTGGTTATTTACTCTTGGGAATATTTTTGTGCAAGTAAATTAATGCCTGGTTCACCTACTGCACCAACAACTTTGTCAACTGGCATACCAGTTTTGAACATGATAAAGATTGGAATTGCTTGAATGCCTAGCTTTGTTGCAATGTCTTGGTTTTGGTCAATGTTTAGTCTAGCAAATCGAATTTTTTTAAATTTTTTAGAAAGTCTAGTAAAGACCGGATGCATGGTTCTGCACGGACCGCACCACTCAGCCCAAAAATCTACTAGAGTTGGAGTTTGAGATGATATTGTTTTCTCAAAGTTTCCAGAATTTAGCTCAATTACACCGGTTTCATGTTGAATTTGTTGCTCTTGCTGTTTTTTTAGCATTTCAGCTAATTTTTTCTCCTTTATTCTTTCAATCTCTTCATCTACCATTTACAAAATTTTCGTTGATGGTTTTTTAATACGTTTTTGTTTTGAGCACTTCATCGAAAATTTTTCGCAGCTCTAGAGATTATTCATCGATATTCATTTCCACAATCTCCAATTTTATCAAACAAATCGTTTGCTTTTGAGACAACTGACTTTATCTTTGCATTGTCCTCACTGTCAAGATTAAGGCCAAACACCTTTACATTATCATCTCTATGTTCGGAGATTCCAAGCCTGACGCCAATTATTACCCCTGCAACTGCAGGCTTGTCCAAAATGAACTTGGTTGCAACATTGGCTACACTTGTATTGTATTTTTTAGCAATATTATCTAGTATCACAAGCAGTTCTTGGAAAAGATTCCATCCTCCCCAGGTGTCTATCATGTTTTTGTATTTTTGTAGACTAAGAGTATTAAGATCTGATCGTACAGGCTCTGGGCCTCCAATATATTTTTCAGAAAGAAATCCACCTAGGAGAGTTCCATAAGTTAGTAACTTGATGTTATGTTTTTGGCA
>JAEHKQ010000034.1 GCA_016838795.1 Nitrosopumilales archaeon | reverse complement strand
TATGTTTTTATTACAACTGGAATAGATTCAGCTTGGGCTTTTGGAATCTCGAAATTAAATTCCTCTGCGATACTTACAAAGAGTTCAAAGAATAATGGATCTGCTAAAAGTGTTTGTGGGGTAGTGGCACCTACGATGTCTACTTTAAGGTAGTATAATCCACCTTTATCGAAAATTGGGCCTTTGATTTGTGGATTACTTGTGCCAAATGTGTATAATCCACCAGCGATAGGATGTATTTCACCATAATATTTTGTACATCTCCATAAATCTATCTCAGAACAATCATAGATTGGCTTGATATCAACTTTTAGGTCACCATCTGCATCATAGAAGAGATTTCTTGCAAGTAGATCGTCACCTCTCCAAAGTTCAACTCGGTATGTCACATCATTGATATTTTCATCTGTTGTGACATCAAAAAATCTTAGAGTGATAGTTGCTTTATCGACTTCGCCAACTGTAATATCTTTTGGATCAAACGTTGTGCTAACAGTGACATCCCTGCCTTGAAAGCTCACAGGTGGAGCTGTATCTCCACCTCCGCCATGACCAAATACATCATAAACAAAGATTGGAATAGAAAAAATTCCAATTAATATGAAGAATAATGATAATCTAGATGACAATCATTTTTCAATGACTGGATTTCCTTATTTAAATATACGAAGGAATTATCAAACCTGAATTTTCAATTAAAATTCAAAGCCTTACTAATACAGAACAGAAAATTTTGTGAGTTTTTTGTATTAGATACAGATTTTACACAATAATTCTAGTGAGACTTTTATTGATCCTCTCAAGTACAGATGCAATGAAGATTCAAAATAAAGTAATTTTCCTAGCGGTTCTCTCTGTTGGTGTTTTAAGTACTATAGCACCATCTGCGTTTGCTGCTGAGGTGATAGTGGAGAACGCACTAGGCGCATCTGTTCCAGGATGTGAAGAAACCAACGAATGTTTCCTTCCGTATGAAGTTACAATTGCCATAGGAGATACCGTAACATGGGTAAATGACGACACTGCTGCTCATACAACAACAAGTGGTTCTCCTGCAGATGGACCTTCTAATGTTTTTGACAGCAGTCTACTTATGGCTGGTAGCTCATTCTCATTCACATTTAATGAAGCTGGTACATACGAATACTTCTGTATGGTTCACCCATGGATGGCAGGAGTTGTAATTGTAGGAGAAGCAATGGCAGAAGAGCCTGAAGGAATTATGGAAGAAGCTATGATGACTGGCGTGTACTTAGGTCTGGATATAGATCCTATGTTACCATTTGATAATACTGCAAATGACATGGTTACACTCTCCTTTACAGCAATGTCAGAGGAGGGGCTTGGAGGCTCTTCAATGAGTCCTGGAGTGATTGATCACCTAGACTATAAAGTCATAATATCAAAAGATGGTAGCGAGGTATGGAGTGAACAGTTCCATGAACATGATGGCAATCTTGAACTGCAGGTTACTCCTTCAGAGGGGTCGTTTAAGGTAACTGGTGGTGATGACGTAAACGGACAAAGTGGGACAGGACCATACATGGTCACGGGACCAGTTTTTATGGACAACGGTAACTACCAAGTAACTGCACAAATAGTTGGAATCGAATTCAATCCCTTATCGACTCCACTTACAGATGACTTCACCATGGAAGTGGTACCAGAGTTTGGAACAATTGCAATGATGGTTCTTGGAGTTGGCATTGTTAGTATAATAGCTCTTAGTGCAAAGTCTAGAGTAATACCTAAACTCTAAACCTTTCTTTTCTTTTTTCTACAAAAAATTACTTGTTAAAATTGTGATTCTACATTAAATTCTCTAAACTCTATTTTTTCTATGAGCCATAAAAGCAAGCCATGCCGTAGCAAAGGCCAATCCTAGGGTTTGATGATTATTCAATGGAGGTGCTAATGCTACCATTGCAAATACAAAAAATATTGTCACAGCTACTAAGGCAAATTTTGTTAAAGAAACCTTGCCTAGGGCTATCATGCCTCCAAGAACCATCTCAACCACAAAAATAGCCACTAAAAATGAATTTACTTCATTTGCGGCTAAACCCCTAGTTAGGGGGCTGGAAAGTTGTAACCATCCAATATGTCTGTTAATATTTACAATGTGGTCTGCTGCCCACAGAAAAAGAACAGCCGCTATTGAATATCTTATAACCCACAAGAATTTCAAAAATTTCTCAGTTTCGGCTTTCTTCCATGTAACATTGGTTAAAACTAAAAGCCCTGCAATGCCAAGTAAGCCGATATCCTGAGGAAAGCTTGATGGATACTGCGCTGTCAATAAAATGACTAATAGAAATATAATTACACCAACAGAAACCCAACGAATCTTTACTCCAGTAAATAATAATGCTGCAAATACAAGTTCCACTATTCCAATAACATAAATTGATAAACTAAGATCCTCAAAAGGAAGAAAAACTCTTACTCTTTCTGTTGCAGAAAACCATGTCAGATAAAATTCGTGGATGATAAATTTGTCAATACCAAACCATAAGAAGACGATCCCAAGACCATATCTGGGAATGTCATTGAGATAGTTAGAATATTGTTTAACTGACAACGTGTAGCTAAACAAAACCACACTGAAATTTAAATAAAAATTCTAATTGATCAAGATCTTACTGTTCTACTTGATAATATCCAACGATTTCATAGACATTGTTATTGCAAAGATGGCTATTGATACTAGAACAATAGTTCCAGATGGAGTGATATCAAAGACATAAGATGATAAAATCCCTGCTACAACTGAAAATACTGCAAACCCTATTGACAAAAGAGCTGTTTGTTTGAAACCTCTTCCATACATTATAGCTGTAACGTTAGGTATAACAAAAAGGGCTGAGATTAACAAAATACCAACAAGTTGAATTGAGGTTACTACGGTAATTCCGGCCAAGAATATAATCAGGTAGTTTAACTTCTCTACCGGAATACCGCTAACCTTTGCCTGTTCTTCATTGAATGTTGAATAAACTAATTGTCGGTAAAGTAGCAAAATTACGACTAGAATTACTCCTGTAAGCCCTAAAATCAGAATTGTGTCATTAGTACTAACTAGAAGTATACTTCCAAACAAGAAACTAAAGATATCAATAGTAAATCCGCCTGAAACACTAATCAAAACTAATCCAATTGCTATCCCAGCTGAAAGTAAAACAGCAACAGATGCGTCGCCAGAAATTTTGAATCTATTTCTAATTCTTGTAATTACAAGAGCGCTACCAAGTGAAACTGCATAAGCAGTCCAAAGTGGGTAAATTCCAACCATCAAGCCAAGTGCTATTCCCCCGAATGAAGAGTGAGCTATTGCATCACCAAATAATGAATATCGTCTTAAAACCAAGAAAAGACCTACAACGGAACAAAGTATAGCAATAGCTATTCCTGATATGATTGCTCTTTGCATAAAACCATAGGATAAAATTTCTAGAGTCAATGTGCTTCGTGAAAATGCATATGTTGTTGCATCGAGGCTTCGGAATATTGTTTTACAAGATCTTCATCTTCAAAGAACTCGTTTGAGGCACCATGAAAAAATAAAGTTCTATTCAAACATGCTACCTTGTTAACAAGTTTATTCACTGCATCCATATCATGTGAAGACCAAATTATTGTAATCTTTTCTTTTTCATTTAATTCACGTAGAATACTATAGAATATTTCACTACTTTGAACATCAACTCCCGCTACAGGTTCATCTAAGATCAGAATTTTTGGTTTATTCACAAGAGCTTTTGCTATAAAGACACGTTGTTGTTGTCC
>JAEHKQ010000033.1 GCA_016838795.1 Nitrosopumilales archaeon | reverse complement strand
GGCTGCAGGTCTAATTCTAAAAGAAGCTGGAATTCAAAAAGGAAGTGGAACGACAGGAACAGAATGGGTTGGTGAAGTTACAATGGATTCTGTAGTAAAAGTTGCAAAAACCAAACTGGAAACTTCTTATGCAACTTCATTGAAATCGGTCGCTAAAACTATTGTGGGAACGTGTTTGCCCCTAGGAATCAAGGTGGAAGGAAAAACTCCTAAAGAGATTACCTCAGAGATTAATGAAGGCAAATGGGATGAAAAATTCCAGTGAATTATTTCTCTATTAAATAATTAGGATCTTTGTCTGTTCTCTGTAATTCAACAAAAGTTTCAGTGTTCTGAATTCCATCTATCTTCCCAATTTTCTCAATTACAACTGTATGTAATGATTCCAAATTGTCAGCAGAAACTCGAACAATCATGTCAAATCTTCCTGTAACCTCTGAAATTGTAACAACCTCTGTGGTTTCCATCAATTGTTTATGAATAGAGTCCTTGAGTTTTGGATCACGGTTAACTCCTACCAGCGCTTTAACACCTATACCCAAAAGTACATCATCAACTACAATGGTAAATCTTTTGATGAGTTTCTTTTTCATTAGTCGATTAATTCTACTATACAAAACGGAAGCATTGATTCCAAGTTTTTTAGATAGGTTTGGGACTGAAATTGAACTGTCTTTTGTGAGTTCTTGTAACAATTTCATATCCAGCTCATCAAATCTAAGCAATGTTCTCAAAAAAAATTTTTCGAGTTAATAAATGTAGGTTTTTCTTAATTTATTTCTAGTAAATTGCTATTTGGGTTTAGAAAGTTAGAAAATTTTCAAAAATCATGGAACTTTATCATTTTGACCTATAAACGATTTTAAGTAGGATTTCTCGAAAATCTTGCATATTGGTTAACGAAGGACAACTTGTCGAAATGATCAAGGAGGCTAAATCATCAAAGGAGCGTAAATTTAAGCAATCTTTAGAGCTGATCATGGTCTTCAAAGATATTGATGTAAAAAAAGGATTTGCACTCAATGAAACAGTTCAATTACCAAAGCAAACTAGTTGGCCTGCAACTGTTTGTGTAATGGCTTCGGGTGAAATGGGATTGAAAGCAAAAAATGCAAAAGCAGACAGAGTGCTCAATACTGAAGAGTTAAACCAATTAGGCTCAGATAAAAGAGAATCTCGAAAATTTATCAACAAATATGATTTCTTTTTGGCCGATACACAGCTCATGCCAGTTGTTGGTAAAGTTTTAGGCCAGCTTTTAGGTCCTAGAGGAAAAATGCCTACTCCGGTTCCTTTTAATGCATCAATTGAATCATTGTTACAAAGATTTAGATCATCAATTAGGGTCAGAGTTAGAAATTCATTGTCCATGGCTTGTAAGATAGGAGATGAAAAAATGGAAGATGATGATTTGGTAGCAAATGCAAATGCTGTCATTAGTGCTGTTGAAAAAAAATTGCCAAATGGTGATAAAAACATCAAAAAGATTTTGGTTAAAACTACGATGGGAAAAGCTGTTAAAGTGTCAACTCAGGTGAAGAAGAAAAATGCATGAAAATAGAACAACTTATCCTAAAAGAAAAACACAGATATATCAACAACTTCAGGAACTTCCAAGCAAATACAAAGTTTTAGCTCTTGTGAGAATGGAGAAAGTAAGAGCCTCTCAAATCCTACCACTTAGAAAAAAATTGAAAGGCCAAGTAGAATTTGTAAATATTAAAGATAAGGTAGCACAAAAAGCACTTGAAAAACAGGATGTTGCAGGCATTAAAAATATGATTGAGAAACTAACAGGCCAATGCTTGTTCATGTTCACTAATATGTCACCTTTCAAGTTGAATGTTTTACTTGCAAAAAATAAGGTAATGTTAGTTGCAAGAGGAGGAGATGTTGCTAGTGTTGATGTAGTAATACCAGCCAAAAATACAGGAATTGCACCTGGACCCATGTTAACCGAGTTCAAAGAAGCTGGCGTTCCTACAAAAATTGATCAAGGAACAATTTGGATTGCAAGGGAAACAATTCCAGTGAAGAAAGGTGGAGTGATTTCAGAAAAATTAGCTGCCTTGCTTGGAAAACTAGATATCAAACCTGTTGAAGCAAAAATTTCTCTCTCTGCTGCACTTGAAGATGGAATTCAATATTCAGAAGAGGAACTCATCATCGATGTTGATAAATTCAGGGATGCAATTGCTGCTGCCCATCAGGAAGCAATTTCCCTATCTATTGAAGCAGCCTATCTAACTGCTGAGAATATAGAACAGATTCTTTCCAAGGCTGCTCAATCAACACGTTCTGTTTCCGTAGAATCTGGATATATGACGGATGAAACGAAAGATCAAATTTTGCAAAAGGCTCACGCACATGCTCAATCTGTAGCTGGGAAGGCCAAAGATTACAAACCTGCATAATCTGAAATTAATTTAGTTGTTCTAGTGTACTCGCGGTAAATTCCAATTAAACTTCATT
>JAEHKQ010000032.1 GCA_016838795.1 Nitrosopumilales archaeon | reverse complement strand
TGCCCAAGCTGAGCTTGGAAATACCCAAGATGCAGTAGAAAATTACGATAAGGCAATTGAGGCAGACTCAAAATATTCCGCCGCTCATTTTAACAAGGGAGTTTTATTTCACAGATTAGGTTCTGATGAAGACGCAATCTCTTGTTTGGAAGAAGCCATTAAGATAGATCCTAAAAAAACAAATGCGCGGTTCTACAAGGGAATTGTTCTAGGAAAGATGGGAAAACATGAACAAGCATTGAATTGCTTTGAGAATGTGTGTCGTTCTAATCCTAGAAACTTGGATGCAATATTCCACAAAGGAATCGAACTAACTGAATTACAAAAACACGATAAGGCAATCAGAATTTTTGATGATTTACTAAGAAAGCAGAAGGAAAATGTAAACTTGATTTATGCAAAGGCACGAAGCATGGCGGCCCTAGATGAGATTGGTCTATCAATGGAATTACTGAAAAAAGCAATTTCCAAAGACCCAAAAACAATTAGAAAGTGGGCAAAGGACGAAAAAATTTTTGAGAGATTCCATGACGATGAGCAGTTTAGAAAACTGGTAAAATTATAATCACAAAATTTTCTTTCTTACAGCATCTAACCTTAGAATTCCAACCTTTTTCTTTGGGCCAATCAATCTAGCCTCAAAAACTGGAACATAAATTTCGTTTATTTCGTTTACAATCAATTCGTCATTCAGATTTCTGACGTCAGGATCTAATGGTTTTTTTAATTTTTTTGAAAGTTTGTCAATTACAGCTTCATGTTTTAGTTCTGAGCGTTTAACGTTTGGCTCATTATTTTGTAAAATTCTTTTTGGGTAATTTTCAATTGTTTTTGAATTAATTTTATATGGAAAATGAATTTCTTTTCCATGATGATCAAAAAAAATCTGACCTTCCTCTTCGATAAAGACGTGTTCCTCTAACCGCATGTCAACTTTGTTTTTAGCTTTTTTTCTCGAAAATGCTTTTGCAAAACCTGATTTTGTTCTAATTGGAAAAATTCCATCACCCAACACAATTTCCCTAACGCTACTATCGACAGAAATTGTGTGAGTTGCTTTACGATAAAAATCGGCCACATATTTTCCTGATACCGATAAAACTGACTCATAGAACAGTTTGATGGAATGAATGTGAACCTCTTCTCTTTTTGGTCGCATAAGACGGCCTCGAAAAGATGTTGTCTTTTTTTCCTTTATAATATCAGCAGCAATTAGTTCATCAATTCGCTTTTTTAAAACAATTGTTTTTGTTTCGTACTGTTCTTTACCCAATTTATCCCAGAAATACGATCAATTCTTTCCATAATAATCGTATCTTATGAAAAAACAGAAAAAATATAGCCAATTCAAATTGTGAGTTATTGAAATGAAAATTACTAAGGAAAATATTTTTTCAAAAGGGAAAATAAGAAAAGTAAATCCAAATTATTTTACAGGTCCAGTAGTAGCCAGAGAAATTTCTAAAATTAAATCACCAGAGCACAGAGTATATCATGTCACATTCAAAAATGGGGCCAGAACCAAGCTGCACCACCATCAAGGAGGTCAAACCCTGATAGTGACAAAGGGGTTAGGAAATTTAGTATACTATACCAGAGCAGGAAAAGGTCGTTCAAAGTTCAAAATTAAGAAAGCCAAAGAAATCAAACTAAAATTAGGAGATGTTGCATACATTTCTGCAAAGAAACTACACACGCATGGTTCCATTAACAAAAATCAAACCTTCTCACATATTGCAATTAATTCATCGCCAATAAAAAACCAAGAACCAAAAACCGTTTGGTTCGAATCAGATTTTAAGAATAAAGTTTTGAAAAAATTATGAAAAAAAGAGGTTGTGTTCCATGTCATTAAAAAAATTGCCTGAAATTTCTGAAGTAGATGGTTTTGAGGGAACTAAAATTAAACAAATCTTCCATCCTCATAATACTCTAAATGGAATTCGATACAGCATTGCCCACTTTTCACTAGAAAAAGGAAAAAAATCTCAGCTGCACAAAATGAAATCGTCAGAGATTTACTACATTCTAGAAGGTGAGGGCATACTACACGTAGATGATGATAAACACCAAGTTTCTGCTGATGACTCCATATACATTCCTCCCATGGCAAAACAATTTATTGAAAATACTGGAAATAGTAAATTGAAATTTTTATGCATTGTTGATCCAGCCTGGAAGCAAGAAGACGACGCATTATTGGAATAAATTCACTAGTTTGAGGTTAGGTAGTCATGAGATTGTTTTTAATGTATTACAAGTATCAGAAATCAAGTGAATAGTCACCAAGCATACCAAACCCTCAATGTGAATTCAGATACTTCATTAGCGGATCTTAAAGTATCTTATAGAAAATTAGCGCTAGAATTACATCCTGACAAAAACAAAGAGGGGGACGATGGAAAAAAATTCAAAAAAATTACAGAGGCATATCATATTCTAAAAAAAGAATTCAAAAAATCAAACCCAAATAAAACAAAAACATCGCAACAATATACAAGGGTTGAAACAAAGAAAAAACATAATTTCAAAGATCGTTCCAAATGGGGCCCTTCTCCTGGTCAACCCCCTGAAGAAAACTGGGGCAGATTTACAAAAGATTTTGAGGTTGAAGATCCTGCCGGGTGGAAAGAATACGAGAAAAAGTTTTGGGAAAAATATAACAAAACAACCAATGCCTCTGGAAAAAATGGTGAGTTCGATAAAACAAAGGAGCCAAAGGAGCCGCCAAACATTTTCGTTGATGTTGATCACAGTTTATGCATTGGATGTTGTAGTTGTGAAACAATTGCTCCAGAAGTATTTCTGATTGACAAACTTACTAGAATGAATCCAAAATCCAGTGTTATCAATCAAAAAGGGGCAGGTTTCAATAAAATAATGGACGCTGCCAGAACATGCCCTACAAAAGCGATTTCTGTTGAGGATGTAGATACAAAGACAAGACTTTTTCCATTCTAATTTTCTAGGCTTTTAGTTTTTCAAGTAGTTCATTGAATTCTTCATCGGTAGGTTTTGGTCTATCTTTAAACATACTATGAACTGGTCCTGCAGAATCATCTTTGCTTCTCGGAATCAAATGGATGTGTACATGTGGAACCTCCTGACCACTGTCTTTTCCATTGTGGATGGCAACAAGTGTCGCGTTTGTTAAGCTATCAACTTTTGAGATGACCTTTCTAACAGTTTCAAAAAGTTCAGCATTTTCTTCTGGAGGCATATCCTGCAACTTTTCATAGTGATTTTTTGGAATCACAAGTGAATGACCTTTAGTTAGTGGGAAAGCATCCAAAAAAGCAAGTGTTTTGTTCGTTTCATCAATAATTTTTGCTGGAATTTCTCCATTTACAATTTTACAAAATATACAATCCACATTAACAGTTAAAGATGGAGAAATATTAAATCAGCTAAAACAAATGCTCCGCCAAAAATTGCACCATATTTCTTAGAATCATTCCATTCAACAATTACCATAAGCCTCCGTCCCCAGCACTTTCATCTAACTTTTTTTCAGGTACATTTCCATGAGCCTTTTTCATATGTCGCTCCAATCGTTGTGGCTCATGAAGTTCTAGCCCACATTCTTCGCATTTTGTCCCGGTTTTTCTTTCTTTCTTGAAAAGTCCCAATATTCATTACAATTTTGAAATACATTATAAAGGATACTAGTAATTCCGAAATTTGTTGTCTCTAAAAAATATCACAGTTTTAGGTTCTGGAATTATGGGTCACGGAATTGCACAAGTTTCTGCCATGGCAGGATACAATGTTGTTCTCAGAGACATTGAACAGAAATTTCTTGATAAAGCTATGGAAAAAATCAAGTGGAGTTTAGATAAGCTTGTTTCTAAAGAAAAAATTTCTCAGACCGAAGCTGACGATATTTACTCTCGAATAAATCCAATTGTAGATCTTAATGAAGCTGTTAAAGATTGTCAATTAGTAATTGAAGCAGTTCCTGAAATTATGGATTTGAAAAAAAAGGTTTACGCGGAATTGGATCAAGCTGCAAACAGTGATGTGATTTTTGCATCAAATACTAGTACACTACCAATCACAGAAATTGCAAAGACAACTAGCCGGCCAGAAAAATTTATTGGAATTCATTTTTTTAATCCACCACTGTTAATGAAACTGGTTGAAATAATTCCAGGTCAAAAAACAGC
>JAEHKQ010000031.1 GCA_016838795.1 Nitrosopumilales archaeon | reverse complement strand
TTCTACATTTGATAAAATCTATACAAGCTTTGATCTTGATGTTCTTGATCCTGCATTTGCACCTGGCGTTGGTAATCCAGAATCAGTCGGAATTACCTCGAGAGAGTTATTTGACATGATACATTCTCTTGGTGATAAACAAGTTATTGGAGTCGATATTGTTGAACTAAATCCTACTCACGATAACGGTGTTACTGCATCCCTAGCAGCAAAAATAATGTCAACTATGCTTGCTTTGAATCTCAAGTAATTTTCCATCATTTTTTATATACATCATATCTGGTGAAAAGCTCATGTTAAATAACTTTAGAGATTCATTGAAGCCACATCTCGAAAAATTAGGACAAGGATTTGCATCAACGGGTTTATCTCCAAATGTTTGGACTGGTGTCGGTCTTGTTTTTGCATTTGTTTCAGCCGCAGTTTATGGATTAGGGATTGAATTTGCATTAATCATTGGAGGAATTCTATTACTAATTTCAGGATTTTTTGATATAGTTGATGGACAAGTAGCTATAGTTTCACAAAAAACATCTACTAAAGGAGCATTTCTTGATTCAGTTTTTGATAAAATTGCAGAAGTTGCCATCTTTTTTGGTATTCTGATTGGAGGATATACAGAGCCATATCTGATATTTTTGGCAATTACACTATCATTACTTGTTAGCTATACGAGGTCTCGTGGAGAGTCTCTTGGTGTAAAACTACAAGGGATTGGAATTGGAGAACGCGCAGAACGACTTCTTGTAATTGGTATTCTTGGTATCGTAGGTGGGTTTGTTTCTGATATACCATTTATGGAATACGCTGTAATCATTGTAATTATAATTGCAGCAATTACATTCATACAAAGAATTATTGTTGTGGCAAAAAACTTGCGAGAATAATTTTATCTCAATCTTCCACGCTGTCGTCTTGATGCCGCTGATCTAATTTTTAGTATTCCAAAATGTATCGCACAGGAAATACAATACCATTTTAAAACTCTTGGAGATGCAATGTATGCTCCTTGAGCCCTAAGCTCTTTTGCAAGCTGATGTTCTACAAGATTTAGTCGTGAAGTAACTTTTTTAGCTTTATCCTTTGGAACAGTTTGCCCGCAGTTAGTACATTGAACTGTGCCAGAAGATCCTTTGCCCCCCTTTCTACGTCCTCGACTCGCTCGCTTTAATGTCATGAAACACCTGATAATCGGTTCCTTATATTCGTGTACTTGAACAAATTTAGAAAAATGCCATAGGTAAATCTAGAATCTTTAATTATATTTCATAATATACTATACAAGCATGAAGGGACTATGTCACAAATGTATGACCTCAAATATAGAAGTAATTGTGTCAAAAGGAGAAATCATCTGTCACGATTGTTTTAAAAAACTTAATGCAAAAAACTAAATCTCCACATTAAATTCTTGTTTACAGATGAAATTAGCTGTTTTTTCTCATTGTGTAATTGATTCAATTAAAATTGGTGACGCTTTGTATGAACAAGTTGGCGGGCCAGCATGTTATTGCAGTTGGACAGCAAGAAACCTAAAACTAGACGTTGATCTTTTTACCAAATTTGGTTCAGACTTTGATTCTGAAAATTATCTAACAAAAAATAAAATCAATTTTTCTAACAGCATATCTGAAAAACCAACAACGCAATTTAAAATCAACATAACTGATTCTGATAGAACACTTTACCTAGAAAAAAAATGTGAACCAATTGAATATTCTAACATTGATGCTGATGGAACTGTGGTTAGTCCAGTATTTGATGAAATATCTAGTGAAACATATGCTTTAATCAAACAAAATTCTAACTTTACCTTCTTGGATCCACAAGGTTTTTTGAGAAGAGTTGACTCGAACAATAAAATTTTCCTTGAAAAAACAGAAATTGATCTTTCTAATCTATCCGCCATAAAGACAAATCCGAGTGAAATCAGAAATTTAGTTGGGAATGATGATCAAAACGCAATGAAAAATCTACAGAAAAAAGGTGTGAAGTATGTCTTGTTTACGAATAAACGAGAAATCTCCATGCTTGATAAAGATAGAATTTTTTCGCTAACTCTTCCAAATCAAGAAATTTATGATACTACAGGAATTGGCGACATATTTTCTTCTACGTTTTGTTCTACATTCTTGAAGGAAAAGGACTCGATTTGGGCTTTTTGTTTTGCAAGTGGGGCAGCTCAAGCTGCAATTGAATCAAAGAAAGTTGGGTTAGAAAAAGTACCAAAAAAAGGAGCAACGGAAACAAACGCATCATACTTCTATAATGCAATGAAATTCAGA
>JAEHKQ010000030.1 GCA_016838795.1 Nitrosopumilales archaeon | reverse complement strand
TCCAATTAGGGGAATAGGAGGAGAAACCGCTGTCACTGAAAGAGTGGTAAGTCAGCTTCTAACTGAATTGGATGGAATGGAAAATATGCATGGGGTTGTGGTTCTCGCCGCAACAAATAGAGCAGATATGATTGATCCTGCATTGTTAAGGCCCGGACGATTTGATAAATTAATCCAAATCCCTATGCCTGAAAGAGATAGTCGAAAGAGCATTTTAGAAATAAATGTTAAGGAGATCCCAACCATTACTGATGCAAATGATCCTAATTTTGTAGATTTGAACAAAATTGCTGAAATGACTGACGGCATGACTGGAGCAGATGTTGCAGCAATTGCAAATACCGCAGTGTCTCAAGTTATCCATGAATTCCTAGACAGTCATCCAGATGAAAAACAATTAGAAATTAGCTCAAAGGAAGCAAAAGTAACTATGAAACATTTTGAACAGGCTGTCAAGAAGGTTAGAGAGCAAAAGGATCTAAAGATTGATCAGAAGGTAGTTGCTTCCTACTACAGGTAGTTTTAATAAAATAAGCAAACAATAGCACCTCAATGTCAGAATACAGAGGCTATGAAAAAAATTCTCTTGCATTTCTCAAAGATAACAAGCTGAAGATAGGAGACTCTGTCAAAATAACATCGGATCTAACTTATTCAGGAATTTTGATGCCAAGATATGAATCCAGTGATGATGAACACATCGTTCTAAAATTAAAAAATGGTTATAATATTGGATTAGAATTAAACAAAATAAAAAAAGTGGAAATAATTTCAAAAAATCAAACAAAAATAGAAACTGAATCTAAGATTAAGAAAGATTCTTCATTACCAAAAATTCTTCTTTTATCGACTGGTGGAACTATTGCCAGCAAAATAGATTATCGAACTGGTGGAGTTACTCCAGCGCTAACTGCTGAAGATCTAAATGCATCTGTTCCTGAATTAGATAAGATTGTTAATGTTGATACTGAAGTATTATTTTCTGAGTATTCAGAAAATTTGATGCCGGAACATTGGAAAAAAATTGCAGAAAGATTGGATGGACTTGTAAATTCTGATTATCACGGAATAATTATTGCTCATGGAACCGATACAATGCAATACACTGCTGCTTTTCTTTCTTTTGCATTAGCTGGATATCCAATACCTATTGCTTTGGTTGGTTCACAGCGATCATCTGATAGACCATCATCCGATGCTGCACTAAATTTGATCCAAGCAGCACGTTTTATTGTAAATTGCAATACTAAAGGCGTATTTGTAGTAATGCACCACAATGAGAGTGATGATTTAATTGCCTGCCATTTGGGTACCCGAGTCCGAAAGAATCACACCTCTACACGAGGAGCTTTTGAAACAATTGGGGGAGATCCAGCATTTCTTATAATAGACAAAAAAATTGAGAATAATCTCAAAGATAATTTTTTCAAAATTAATGATTATAGACCAAGAATCAAATTTGATACACATGTTGCTTTAGTGAAATACTATCCTGGATTTGATGCAGGTATTATTGATAATCTGCTAAATTCTGGATACAAAGCATTAATTTTTGAAGGTACGGGTCTTGGGCATATTGGAAAGTCTATGTATGATTCTGTCAAAAAAGCCAGAGAAAAGAAACTATTCATGGGAATGACCTCACAATGTATTGATGGTAGAGTTAACATGAATGTCTATGAAAGTGGAAGAGATCTTTTAGAGTTTGGAATAACTCCATTGTCTAATTTGATTCCTGAAACTGCATTAGTAAAAGCAATGTGGGCTTTAGGAAATTCTGAAAATAGTGATGAAATGAAAAACTTAATGCTTGAAAATATTGCTTCAGAGTTTTCTGATTAAGTTTTAAAAAGAGATAAGCGATAAAAAAACAGTGTCAGAAATACCAATAAAACAAATTGGTTTAAAAGTTGGTTTAGAAATTCATCAGCAACTAGCTACTAATAAAAAATTATTTTGTAACTGTTCTCAAGTTGAATCTGATGAATACGCATCTAAATTTACTCGTAAATTAAGAGCGTCGAAAAGTGAATTAGGAAGATATGATCCAGCAGCACTTTTTGAAAGCACTAAATCTAAAACAATTCTATATTATGGGAATCCGGAAAGTAGTTGTTTAGTTGAGAAAGATGAAGAACCGCCCCACCCAGTTGATATTGATGCTAAAAAAATTGCATTGTTGATTGCAAGTAGTCTCAATTCTCATATATTTAATGAGATTTACGTAATGAGAAAAATTGTAATTGATGGTTCAAATACATCAGGGTTTCAAAGAACAATGCTTGTGTCCCAAGGTGGAAATTTTGATGTGGACGGAAAAACAATAGGAATTCAGTCAATTTGTCTTGAAGAAGATGCTGCCAAACTACTTGATGATAAAGATTCTACAAGAGAATATAGTCTTGATCGCTTAGGAATTCCACTTGTAGAAATTGCCTCAGAACCAATTATTGGTACTCCATCTGAGATAAAGAAAATTGCTTTGGCGTTAGGAAGACTTTTACGAACAACAAAAATGGTCACTAGGGGTTTAGGATCAATTAGACAAGATGTTAATGTATCAATCATGGATGGAGAAGTTGTAGAGGTTAAAGGCGTTCAACAATTAGATCAGTTAGAAAAAGTAATAGAATATGAAGCAAAACGGCAACATGGTTTGTTTTTAATTTCTAACAAACTCAAAGAAAAAAATCTAGGAGAAATTTGTAAAGATACTGATGTTTTTGATATTACCCAGACATTTGAAAATTGTAAATCAAAAGTTATTCAAAAGGCATTAAAAGAAAAGGCGGTGATCAAAGCAATTAGAATAAAAAAATTTTCAGGAATGTTTGGTTATTCACCGTATGAAGGAATAAGATTAGGAAAAGAAATTGGACAGCTAGTGAGATTCTTTGGTATAGGTGGAGTATTTCATTCTGATGAGCTTCCAAATTATGGAATAGAAAATTCTGACATTGAAGAAGTAAAAAAGATCATAGGTGCAGATTCGGATGATGCGTTTCTTCTA
>JAEHKQ010000029.1 GCA_016838795.1 Nitrosopumilales archaeon | reverse complement strand
TCCTGAATAAATTACCTCCATTCCAGCATCTCGAAGGGCCCTACAAAGGACTAGAGCACCTCTATCATGACCATCTAAGCCTAGTTTGGCTACTAGAATTTTGATTCGACGGGAGGCAACCTTTTGTTTCATATCTTTTAGAGATCATTTTTCTATTTTAAAGGCTTTTTTTAATTTCCAGAATCATACACTAAATCTACATAAAGGCCTACAAAAGAACCACTGACGTGAAATCTGTTATCCCAATTCATTATGATTTAGAGTTTGAACTAAATTTTAGAAATTTTACATTCAACGGTAAGGAACAGATTCAAATCAATTGTAAAAAACTAACAAACAAAATCATTCTAAATGCTGCAGAGCTAAAAATCAAAAGTTGCAATATCCGAACAAAAAATGATTCATTAAAAGCAAAAGCAAAACTTGATAAAAAAAATGAAGAATTACAAATCTCATTTACTAAAAAAATTAAAGGGAATGTTGTACTAGAAATTGATTTCGTTGGAATATTAAACGATAAGCTATTAGGATTCTATCGAAGTAAATACAAAGAAAAAGGAAAAACAAAGTATCTAGCCACAACACAATTTGAGGCCGCAGATGCAAGGAGAGCATTCCCTTGTTGGGACGAACCTGAAGCAAAAGCAACATTTGGGATCTCAATAATTGCCGACAAAAACTTTACAGCATTATCAAACATGTCCGAAGTTTCACATAAAAAAATTGGCAAAAAAACTCTTCACAAGTTTGCAAAAACTCCAACCATGTCAACATATCTGATTTATCTCGGAGTTGGCGAATTTGAATTCCTAAAAGGAAAAGCAGGAAGAATTCAAGTTAGGATAGTTACAACAAAAGGAAACAAATCCAAAGCAAAATTTTCTCTAGACCTCACCAAAAAGTTTCTGCTTGACTATGAAAAATATTTTGGAATCAAATACCCATTGCCAAAACTTGACATGATTGCCATTCCAGATTTTGCGGCCGGAGCAATGGAGAACTGGGGGGCAATTACTTTTAGAGAAACAATTCTACTTTATGACCCAAAAACCTCCTCAACTCAAACAAAACAGCGAATCTCCGAAGTGATTTCACACGAAATAGCTCATCAGTGGTTTGGAAATCTAGTCACGATGAAGTGGTGGAATGACTTGTGGCTCAATGAAAGCTTTGCTACATTCATGGCAACAAAATTTGTTGATAGATTATTCCCAGAATGGGAGTTTTGGGATCAATTCCTAGAAGATGCAATGAATGTTGCAATGGGACTTGATGCCCTCAAATCATCACATCCAATTGACGTCAAGGTTAGAAAACCATCAGAGATCAGAGAAATCTTTGATGCCATATCATACGATAAGGGTGGATGCGTTCTTAGAATGGTCGAGCACTATGTTGGTGAGAGTAGTTTCAGAAAAGGCTTGAAGAATTATCTTACTAAATTCAAATATCAAAATGCTAAGGGCGACGACCTTTGGACTGCAATTGGAAAGGTCGCAAAAAAACCAGTCCATGAAATGGTAAAAACTTGGGTTAACCAAATTGGATTCCCAATTGTTCAAGTAAAACAAGTTGATTCAAAGCTAGAGTTAGAGCAGAAAAGATTC
>JAEHKQ010000028.1 GCA_016838795.1 Nitrosopumilales archaeon | reverse complement strand
TTGTTGTTCTGTTACAATGTCTGCATGTTTTTGATCACTTGAATCAGTAACAATGAAGTATACTGAATCACCGTTGTAAAATCCTTGATGCAAAGGAATTATAGCTGGAACGTTTGCTCTGGATAATCTTAGTACAGAACCGGGTGCGACTTCTGGTTCTGGCTCTGGTTCTGGAGCTGGAACTGGAACTGGAACTGGTTGTGCAACTTCTGGTTCTGGTTCTGGTTCTTCCTCAACAGGAACTTCGCCAGCTTCAAATGCGGCTCTACCACCAGGTATTTCGGAACATAATCTGTCTCCACATACTATACTAGCAGTTGCTTTACCATATTGATTCGTTGACTTTCCTTGTGCTTTAATTGCATCAGCATCATTAACAAGATTAGTTGTTAGTGCTACTGTGAAAAGAGGGAGTAATATGAGTAGTCCAAGATATTTTAAAGTCTTATTCATTGTGTGCTTTACTGTGTTACAATAGTTAAAAGGCTTTTTCCAAATCAGACAATTTTGATATGGATTTGTCTAAAAAGTATATTGAAGGTTTAATTATTTTAAAATAATTTTATCGTGAATCTGTGCTAGAATCAGTCCGGCTTTTTCTTTGTTTTCAAATTCTTCATTGGTACCATCCATAATAGAATCAATTTCATAGCTTTTGTCAACTAGGATATCTGCTACGTGATCATCAAGAGTTCCATTTCCTATCAAGTAATAAGCAAATACAGTATTTTTTTGCCCAATTCTATGTAATCGGTCTTCAGCCTGTCTATGTATTGCAGGACTCCAATCAAGTTCTGCGAAAATCACATACTTGGCACGAGTAAGATTTATTCCAACGTTTCCTGCACGTAATCCAGCAATCATTAGTTTTGATTGCCCACTTTGAAACATGTCAATCTGTTCTTGACGGAATTTATCGGACTGTCCACCAATAATGGAGACGGGGGAAAACTCACTAAGTTTTTCATGTAAAAGTTGATGAATCGCTCTGTGGTGACAGAAAACAACAACGCTTTCATCAATCTCCATGATGTTTTTTACAAAGTTAATTACGTGTGGAACTTTTGCTACACCAGCAGCTTGACGTTCACTCTGGATTGCTCTTTGATACGATGAGGATTTATCAAACTTGGTTTCGGCATCCTTTTGCTCCTCTTCAAACTTTTCCCAGATTTTTCCTAGCTCATTAACATAGTAATCTCGATCAGCATCAATAACTTCTTTGTATCGAACTTTGTCCTTAAGTTCCTTAAGTACATCGGACTTTTTTCTTCGTAACATGACGTATTTTTGTAGTTGTTTTCTAAGTGACTCACGTTTATTTTCTAGAACAATAGCCTTGCCCTTTTCGTTAACATAACAAAAGTATTCACAGAATTCAGTATAGTTTCCAAGCAGTCCTGGTCTTAAAATATCAACGATTGGCCAGATTTCTGAACCGCGATTATAGATTGGTGTTCCAGAAAGTCCAATTCTAAATTTAACAGATTCGTGAGATGTTAGTTTTTTAACGGCGTCGTATTTTTTCGTAACTTTAGAACGGAGATTTTGAACCTCGTCACACACAATTGTTTTTACATCTAGTTTCAAGAGATCATCTAATCGCTTGTATAACAATTCATAATTAATTATGTAAAAATCGTACTTGCCAATCTCTGCAGCCTTTCCCTGACGAATTATTGTAGAGGAGGGAATGTCATTTTCAACAATTTTCCCGTTGCGGCTTTTTCTTTTAAGGAATTTCGCGATCTCTCGTTGCCAGTTGTTCAGGGTTACCAATGGAGCAATAACAAGAGC
>JAEHKQ010000027.1 GCA_016838795.1 Nitrosopumilales archaeon | reverse complement strand
CGGAAGGTCAGACGGAGACACTATGCTTGGAATAAACTGTTTACGAGTTCCTGCAAAAAGAGTAATTCCAACTATTCTAAAAATAATTGACTTATTCAAACAAAATAAGAAAGAAGGCGACACCTTATCATCTTGGATTCATAGATTGATTAATGGAAATGAGGATTCTGAAATCAAATCGATCGATGATTTTAAACGAGTTTTATCCCCTCTTATTGTTCCCCCAACCAAAGACAAAGACGCAGACTTTTACTCTGATTATGGAAGTGATGGTCACTATCATACAAAGACCGGAAGGGGTGAATGTGCTGCTTGAGCAAAGAAAAAACAGTACGACCAACCATAGATGTTGATTCCTTAAGATCCGAGATTAGAGATAACAGCATACGAGTAATTGACGTACGAAAAGAGGATGAATACAAACAAAACCACATTCCTAATGCAGTTAACCTCCCTTTAGCGAATTTACTATCAGATGATAGTCCAGAAAGAGCTGTAAAGCTTTTTCAATCACTCGGCATCGATGATGAGACTTCAGTAGCAGTATATGATGATACTTTTGGCGCATTATCTTCAAGAGTTGCATGGACTCTGGAATATTTGGGTCACAACGATGTTTCATTACTAGACGTAACATATGGACAATGGAAATCTCTAGGTTTAGAAAATGACAACAAAATCCCCTCAGTCGATTCCAAGACTCACTCAGTAAATCTCCAACCACAAATCCTATCCACAGCTGATTATTTGGAGGAATCTAAAGAAAAGGACGGAGTCATTCTTTTAGATAATAGAGAGAGGCTAAATTACTTAGAGCAACACATTCCTGGAGCAATGAATATTCCATATAGAACTCTGGCCTCTCCTGAAAAAATTCTTAGACCAAAAAATGAGATGAAAAGACTTTTCGAAAACCGAGGTATTGGTCCAGACTCTGAAATTATTACCTACTGTGGGAGTGTTGGTACACTATCAGGATTAGCATTTTATGCATTAAAGTCAATTGATATACCAAATGTGAAATTGTACGT
>JAEHKQ010000026.1 GCA_016838795.1 Nitrosopumilales archaeon | reverse complement strand
GTCTATCATGTTTTTGTATTTTTGTAGACTAAGAGTATTAAGATCTGATCGTACAGGCTCTGGGCCTCCAATATATTTTTCAGAAAGAAATCCACCTAGGAGAGTTCCATAAGTTAGTAACTTGATGTTATGTTTTTGGCAAAATGGAACCATCTTAACTTCTGGCCTTTGATCCAAAATAGAATACTGTACTTGGCTTGAAACTAGTTTGAATCCCTGCTTTACTATTATTTCAATTCTTTCTGTATCAAAATTTGTCAGGCCAAGATGTTTTATTTTTCCTTCATCTTGCAGCTTCGATAGATGCTGCAAGGCTTCAATGTAATTTGTATCATTGTAGTCCCACCAGTGAAACTGTAGGACATCAATTGATTTTACATTCATTCTTCTAATGGATATGTCTATGTAATGTTCTACAATTGATCTAGTCATGGGTCCTGGATTGGGGACAAACTTTGTTAGTGCTTGACTCTTGGAAAGTTCTGTTTCTTTTCCAAGCCTTTTTCTAAATTCGCCAAGAAATTCTTCTGCCGGGCCGTAAATGTCTGCCATATCCCATGTTGTAAATCCATCGTGGTGGAATTGAAGCATCTCAGAAATTGCAGATTCTCGGTCAATTTGACCATGGCCTCCAGCTACCTGCCACATTCCGTTTAGTACTCTAGATATTTGCAAATCAGGTGCAAGCTGATACCACCTCTCATTCTGTGATGTCATAGTAGAGCTAGAAAACTATAGAATTTACTTGTATTCGTTTACCTGCGGTAATAGAAATTACCTGATTCCTTTTGTTCTTTATCCAGTCTACTATCTAGCTTGTTAACTCTAGGCCTACGGCTTTTTTCGTCCCTTCTAAAGGAGACATCAAGCGACCTTAGGAATCTATTCATGGCTTCAGTTTTGGAAAGGGGTGAAGTAGCATGTCCTTCTACTCCTGAGGTTCCTTCAAAGATTACCATAGAATCAGAAATTAAATCCATTAGTAGTATATCGTGATCAATAACAATTGCAGATTTTTCAAATGAGCGGACAAACTTTTGAATAAATTTAGCAATGGCTATTCTCTCTTCAACATCCAAAAATGCAGATGGTTCATCTAGAGCATAAAGGTCAACTTTTTGTAAAAGACAAGAAACTATTGCAACCTTTTGCAGTTCTCCTCCACTAAGCTCCTTTAGGTTTTGTTCTAGTGAATTTTCAAGCCCTAATTCCTTTGTAAGCTGGTTTGAGACTCCTCTTTCATCATATTTCTCAAGTAGCTCCTTACCCGTTCC
>JAEHKQ010000025.1 GCA_016838795.1 Nitrosopumilales archaeon | reverse complement strand
TCCCAAATTTTGTTCGTAGCAGTTGGAAACCTGTCCGAATCATGTTAAATGAAAATTAGTTTTTTACATGATATTTTGCAATAATCATAGCATGATCTTTGTCGTATGGATGAAGATCTATTTGCTGAAGAATTTGGAAATTTGTCCTCAATTTTTTTAATTCATCTTCAATAATTTTTTTCGGCGGTTGCGTGACGTCTATACTTCGAGTTTTGATCACCAGAAAAAGATAGCCATTATTTTTCAAATATAGTTTGCAATTTGAAATAGCAATTTCAGTTTGATCAGGTTGTGCTATATCTGAATAAACAACATCCATCTTATTATACACTGAAAAGTAATCTTGGGGGCGTCTAGCATCTTGAATTATAGGAATAATGTTTTTTCTATGTGATGCTACTCTATCAAGAAAATCTCTTGCAACTCTACTTGAATGCTCAACACCAAAAATTATGCCTTTTGGCCCCACTATATCTGAAATATGACTAATTGTTGTTCCAGTAGATACTCCAAGGTATAGTACACTTGATTTTTCTTGGAAAGGAAATTCTTCCAAATCTTTCATTATTGAAGCAGCTAATTTACTTCGAAAAGGATCCCAAACTCTGTACTCTATACCTTTTTTGAGAACTAATTTTTCTTTGTAAACTTGGTTACCTGGAACCAAGTTTTCCGTCGCAAGTTTTTTTTCACCTTCAGTTTTCACCCAAAAAATGTTTTTTTTATCTTCTTCCAAACTTCTTTCTCTTTTTATTCTTCATTTTGGATTTTCTTTTTTTATTTTTTGATTTGAAATCCCTGCTTCTCCCTGATTTGAAATCCCTATTTTTATTTGACATTGTGTCTTTTTTGGAATCTTTTTCTACAGGATTTTTGTATTTTTTACCGATTTCTTCAACCCGAACATTTAGTTTTTCAAGCAAAGTTTTGTTTAACCCTTCTCCATAAACGTCAACTCTTGCAGCAATGGCTGCTTTGCCCGCAATTGCCCTAGCGATTTTCCCTCTTTGCCATCTTGGTGCTGCGTGAACCATAGCATGTTGAAACAATAATCCATGTTTTGGTGGTCGTGAACCTGTCTTTAGAGATCTAAAAAGTGCTTTTTCTGCACCCAATACTTGAATTGTGCTTGCTGGCATTGAGGCTAATTTTTTCAAACTTCCAGCTTTAGCTATGATTCTTGCACCTACTGCAGTTCCAAGTATAGCAGCAAGATTTGGAGCAACCAAATTCATTTGTGTTTCTACATGTTCTTCAAGTTTTTTTCTAAGTTCATTTAGTTCTAGAATTTGTTTTGCCAATAATTGGACAATTGCTAGATTTTCTGGAGAAATGTCTCCTCCCCTACTTTTTTTTCGAATAACTGAAAGCATCTCCACTTTTGAATCCGGAAATCCTGCATCTTCAAACACTTTTTCAGTAATATCTTCCCTTTTTCCTGCAAGAACAATTTGTGAATAACCAAAGATGCTATCAATTACATTATCAAGTTCAGGGAAATGGAGACCATACCATTCTCTTAGCCTAGAACTGATCCCATTTATGATACGATCTATTTCATCTAAAGAATTGATGGATTGACTTATGTGAAGGTCTGGACTTGCTGAAACCTCAGAAACCTTTGAAGAGGAAAGTTGCATAGCAAAATCTCTCAATTTAATCATTGCCTCGGAAGAATTTTCAACAAAACCTGCATCAACCAAAACTTTAGGTTTTGTAGTCTGAATTTTTTCCATTTCGTTATTCGACATCATCTGAATATCTATTGAATCTCGTTTCAAAATTCGATACAGAGAATCATTGTTTGTTTCTATACTTGTTTCAAAATTTGAAACATAATCAATTAGTTCTGAAACATTTGCTTTGCCATTTTTTATTGATAGATAATCACTAACTGGATCAGAGAAAGGAAAAGTCTTCAAACATTTTTGGTCTTCAAATATTGTAATACCCAATTCTGTTAAAATGATGGAATACATAATCAGATGACTTCATTTGATTCCATTAAAAAAGGTACCAACGCATTCTATCAAATCAACTGTTATATTCGAAAGTTAGTTTAGGTTTGAGAGTGGCAATAAATCTCTCAACAAAAATAGGCCCTTTAAGTCTAGAAAGACCAACAATTCTGGCATCAGGAATACTAGGCATTTCACTTGACGTCTTTAATAGAATTTACAAAGCAGGAGCAGGAGCCGTAGTAACAAAATCATTGAGCAAAGAACCCTGGGAAGGCTATGCAAATCCTACAATCTTTAGTGTCAAAGGCGGTGGATGGATTAATGCGGTTGGATTATCAAATCCCGGAGCTGCTAATTTTGCCTCAATGATCCAACCAAACAAAGAAGTTCCAATAATTGTTAGTCTTGTTGGTTCTGTGGAAGATGATTTTGATTTTATGATAAAACAATTTGAAAATTGCAAAGTTGTCGCATTCGAGTTGAATCTATCATGCCCCCATGTTGCTAAAGTTGGACTGGAAGTTGGTGATGATCTTGATCTTGTAAATAAAATAATAAAGACAGTCAAGAATGCAACTGCCGTTCCAGTATTTGCTAAAGTTGGCTTGGGCTCAACTGATTATATTGAAACAGTTAGTACAGCTGTTGACGCAGGAATAGATGGAATCACAGCCATCAATACTATGAGAGCAATGGCAATAGACATAGAAACACAAAGACCAATACTTAGCAACAAAATTGGAGGGTTATCTGGCACACCAATCAAACCAATTGCAGTTAGATGCGTATACGAAATCTCATCAAAATTTGAAATCCCAATTCTTGGGAGTGGTGGAATTTCAACATGGGAAGATGCTGTTGAATTCTTTCTTGCAGGTGCATCAGCAATCCAAATTGGTAGCGCTGTTGGCGATAACTGGATTAAAATTTTTGATGAAATTAATAATGGAATAAGTCAATACATGGAGAAAAAAAGGTATTCAAAAATTGCAGAGATGGTTGGCCTTGCAAAGGGATCCTAACTATCCAACCATTTGTAAAATAGAAAAGGTAATTGATGAGACCCCCTCAGTTAGAACATTAATTTTTTCTGATGATGTGCTACCTAATGTCCTTCCCGGACAATTTGCAATGGTTTGGATTCCGGGTGTAAATGAATTACCAATGAGTGTTATGATTTCTCACGAACAAGGAAAAGCAGCATTCACAATTAGAAAACTCGGTGAAGCGTCAACCGGTCTTTATAATGTCGCTGTAGGCAAATATATTGGAATACGTGGTCCATATGGAAACTCGTTTGATATCAAAGAAGGAAAACTCTTGCTTGTTGGCGGGGGGACCGGGCTTGTCCCTCTGTTACGGTTACTAACTTTTGTAAAACCTTCAGATGATGTTACTGTCCTCATCGGAGCAAAAACAAAGGCTGAAGTTTTCTTTGAGGATATGGCAAATGACATTCTTGAAAAAAACCCTCACAGAGTTCTAGTTGTAACAGAAGATGGATCCTATGGAGAAAAAGGCCTTGTAACAGATCTCGTAGAAAAAATTATTACTGAAACTAAATTTGAGGCAGTTTACACTTGTGGACCTGAACTCATGATGTACAAGACAGTTCAACTATCACACGAAAAAGGAATTTTTGTTCAGGCCAGTCTAGAAAGAATGATGAAATGTGGAATAGGAATTTGTGGAAGTTGCTGCATAGGTGAAGATCTAGTTTGCCGTGATGGAACAATTTTTGATGGGGATCACCTTTTGGCAAATAAAGAATTTGGGCACACTTTTAGGACAAAGGCTGGAATTCTTGATAAATTTTAGATTTTAGCAGCAAGGTTAAATAAATCATAAATCAGAGCCCGATGAAGAATAAGAAATGACAAAGATCGTATTAACTGCAGATAGGACATTAATGTCTCCCTATCGTAACTTGTCTTTGGCCACATTCTTTGGGTGTGCACCGGCACTTGATCCTCATAGAGACAAGAACACCTTTTGGTACAAAATCCTGAAAAACCAGGTAACCCCAAAAATCCTTTTTGATTTCATTTGTAACTACATTCCTCATACAAACGGTGTGGCAAACTATGCTCCCTACGGATTAAGAAAAGTAGAAGCAGGCTTGTTACGTGATGGATTCAAAAGAGAAGAAGTAGTTGTCGCACATCCTGATCATATTGAACAATTCATTGGACCTGAAACTGAAGTAGTTGGTACATACGAAATGGATCCATTAGGGATGGGACCTGTCACTATGACATTCACGTATGGCAGAAAACAAATATCCTATGATGAATTCTATTGTAAAGAACTTCATGATAGAATCAATGCAGCCAAGAAAAGAATTGGTAGCAAAGCAAAGGTAATAGCTGGCGGCTCAGGAACTTGGCAATATAACTATGACCCAGAAAAAATTGAAGAATATGGATTGTATGGAATTTTAGAAGGTGAGTTAGGAGGAATAGCACCTGAAATAGATGGCCATTCAGGCCGATTCTTTAATTATTTAATTCGAGGCGACTTTGAAAACATGGATCCATTCAGAAAAAGAAGTGATTTCAAAGTTAACATTAAAGAATTTGAAAGAAACGGCAAAAAACTTCATGGACGATTCATAAACTTTTGGGATAGACCAGACATCGAAGACATTCCTGACATTATTGCACCAAGTATGCATGGCATGGTAGAAGTTATGCGAGGATGTGGACGTGGCTGCAAGTTTTGTGATGTAACCCTTAGAGCACTACGATACTATCCTCCAGAAAAAGTCAAAAAAGAGATTGAAGTTAACGTGAAAGCTGGAGAAACATCAGCTTGGATACACAGTGATGATATTTTCGTGTATGGAATGGATCCGAGAACAAGCAAAGGAATGGAACCCAACAGAGAAGCAATAGAGGAATTGTTTACAGTAATAATGTCTACTGGAGTCAAACATACAAATCCAACTCATGGAACTCTTGCAGGCGCAATTGCTGATGAAAAACTAATTCCAAATATTTCTAAAATTATCAAATCTGGTCCTGACAATATTATTGGAATTCAATGTGGACTTGAAACTGGAAGCTTGAGATTAATTGAAAAATACGCAGATAGAAAATTAGCTCCATATCAACCTGAAGAGTGGCACTGGCTTATCAAAGAATCAGTAAAAACCTTCAATGAAAACTATTGGATCCCTGCATTTACTTTGATTTTGGGCCTTGATAATGATGAAACACCTGAAGACTCATGGGAAACAATTCGTATTATTAGTGAATTAGAACAAGAACAACCTGATTCTATGTTTACAGCTACTCCTCTCACCTTTGTCCCAATTGGACTACTTGAAAAATCTGAATTTTTTAATATTGGAAATGAAATGTCACCTGCACAATTAGGAGTGATGTACAAAACTTGGCAACACAACTTCAAGTATGGAATAAAGAAATTCATGACAAAGACTAGTGGCCGTCTAGGAGTTAAAAAATACATGTTTAATATGATTGCAAGAACCCTTGGCGGGGTTCCATTAGGATATATGGAAAGATATGCTAGAAGACAAAGTCCTGAACACGAACGAGTAATTGAAAAAATCAAGGTCAAATACTGGTAATTTCTATACAAATACATAAATTCAATTCAAAAAATTATAGATCATGCCAACCCACGGTTCATTAACTAAAGCAGGAAAAGTTCGAGGCCAAACTCCAAAAGTTGAGGGCAGAAAAAGAACTGGAACCAGCTCTAGCCTCCAAAATAAAAGCAACTTTCGAAAGAGAATTGTTCTGAATAGGTTTCCAGGTCAAAACAAACCTGGTCAAAGACGTAGACGACGTTAGATCTTTTTTACAAAAAATAAGCTCTTGAAAAAAATTTAAAAAACAACACTCTTATAAAGTACCAGTACCGTACCTTACGGTATGGAGGATTTGAGGCTTGATAGTCTGGAAGGAGTAGGTCCTGTAACCACAAGAAAGCTGAGCGATGCAGGAATTCATAACATAATGGATCTGATTGTGAGGGGTCCAGTAGAAATCGCAGAAGTCACAGGAATGGACAAAGAGACAGCAGAAAAAATTGTTAACAAGGCACGACAACAACTAATTGAAGAAGGCCTAATCGCAAAAGACTTTGTCAGCGCTACTGAAATCTACAAAAGAAGACAGGATATTGGAAGAATTACAACTGGTACTAATTGTTTAGATACATTATTTGAAGGTGGAATTGAAACGCAGGCCCTCACAGAGGTATATGGTGAGTTTGGATGTGGAAAAACACAGTTCTGCCATACAATGTGTATTATGGTTCAAAAATCAAAAGAAGAAGGTGGTTTGAATGGTGGAGCATTATACATTGATACAGAAGGCACCTTTAGACCTGAACGAATTGTCTCCATTGCAAAAGCAAATGACATGGATCCGGAAAAGGTTCTAGAAAATATCATAGTGGCACGTGCATACAACAGCGCACATCAAACATTGATTCTTGAAGAAGCAGGATCTGTAATAGAAGAAAATAATATTAAACTGATAATTGTAGATTCTGCAGTAGGTCTATTTAGAGCAGAATATCTTGGAAGAGGAACACTTTCAGCGCGTCAGCAAAAACTAAATCATTTTGTGCATCTCTTGGTGAGAATCGCTGAAATATACAACTGTGCCGCTCTTGCGACAAATCAGGTAATGGCATCCCCAGATGTATTCTTTGGTGACCCAACTCGTCCAGTAGGAGGAAATGTTGTTGCACATACAAGCACATACAGAATTTACTTTAAAAAATCTGGCAAAAAGCGAATTGCAAGAATGGTTGATAGTCCACACCATCCAGAAATGGATGTGGTGTTCGCATTAAGCGAAGCAGGAGTCATTGATCCTGAAGAGGATGGAAAAAAGAAAAAGAAAACAACTGCCAAAAAAACAACTACAGAATCTGTAGATTCTGAAAATCCTGATCCAACTGAACCAAATTCTGAGTAAGTGTTAAAATAAGGCTTGAAAAGTCCTAGTTAAGTATGACTACAAAGAGGACTTCTGGTCATTCTTATGGTTTTAGACACAAAACAAGGTCAATTTTGACAAAAAAACAACCAAGAGGAGTATCATTCCTTCTCAGAGAATATCATGAGGGTGATAGGGCCTTGGTCATTATAGATCCTCGGCAGCACAAAGGAATGCCACATAAAAGATACCACGGAAAAGTCGGTATAGTTACAAATGTAGGAAGACGCGCAGTGACATTGGACATAAAATTAGGTAACAAGACAAAAACCTTAATCGCTAGATTGGATCATATTAAACCGTTTGGTGTATAGTAATGGAAGAGGTAAAAAAGAAACAGCCTATTTCGATTTCAGAGGTTAAAGAAATTCTTGGAAAGGAGGATCCAGAAGCAATGGATCAAATCCAACGTTGGACATTTGATTATGTTTCAAAATTTGCAAAACTTGATCCTAAAGATGCAAAAAAAATGCGAGAACAGCTCATAAAAGAATGTGAACTAACAACAGAAGAAGCTGCGGAAATTGTTAACATCAGACCAACGACATCAGCAGAACTTCGTTCTTTTACATTCGGTTGGAAAAAACTGATACTGGCTGAAACTCTAGAGAAAATTCTGAAAATCACTAAGGAGAATTCTTAGTTAGGTGACTTTTTTTTTGGAGAGGGCATATAATCCTCCTAGGAAATATGAGGAATACGCTTATGTATTGGATTTTAACGCTAGAGGGAAATCAACTACCGTACGAGGCAGAGAAGGAATAATCATTACTGCAATTGGAGAGGGCAGACTAACACTATTAGAGATACTTGGCATCCCAAATTCGACTTTTGAGATTGGCGAAAAAATTTTCATTGGGAAAGAAGGAAGAACTAATGTTCTTTCCGTGTTGGGGAAGATGGATTATAGGAGAATTTCATCTTCTGCCCAAACAGAGTTGCCTGGAGTTGTGGAAAAAATTGTTAATGAAAATGAAAAAAAATTTGTTGATTATATAAATAATGCACAACCACTAACACCAAGAATACACGCACTAGAACTAATTCCTGGCATTGGAAAAACCTACATGAAAGCTATACTCGAGGAAAGAGAAAAGAAAAAATTTGATAACTTTGAGGACATACAACAAAGAATTGGATTTAAGGAGCCAGTAAAACAAATCACAAAGAGAATTTTGGACGAGATTACGGGAGAGGCACGAATGAATCTCTTCGTAAAAAGATGAAAAAACGCCAAAAACTTGGCCAGCACTTTTTAAAATCTGAAAAAATTGCTAACACAATTGTTAGTGCTGCCATGCTAACCACTAATGATATTGTGCTAGAGATAGGAACTGGAAAAGGAATCCTTACGCCATTACTTTGTAAAAAGGCAAAAAATGTAATTTCATACGAGACTGACAGAAAATTATTTCAAATCACAAAAGATAACCTATCTAACATTTCAAATCTTAAATTGAAATATGGCGACGGGTTCAAATCCAGAGAAAATTTTTCTGTTTTTGTTTCTAATTTACCATACTCAAAAAGCAGAGCTGCAATAGAATGGTTAATCCAGAAAAACTTTTCACGTGCTGTGATCATGGTTCAAAAAGAATTTGCAGAAAAACTGATCACAAATTCCAAAAAGGAGAGGAAAGCAATCTCCATTCTAGCACAACATGCGTTAGAGATGAAAACCGTAACAAAAGTTTCCAAGAGTAATTTTTTACCTCAACCAAAAATTGATTCTGTTGTTTTAAAGCTAAAAAGAAAAACAACTATTCCTAATAACCTAATTAAAACAACAAACAGATTATTCTCATACAGAAGAAAAACTCTTCAGAATATTATTAGGCAGTTTGGAAAAAATATCAAGTCAAACAAAAGACTAGATGATCTAGATGGAGATGAAATAATAAAAATTGCAAAACAAATTATCAACTGAATCATACAAGCCAGCAGAGGATACATTCTTTTTAGAGGATCATATAAAAAATGAAAGAGGTAATTGTGCTTTAGATATTGGTAGTGGTTCGGGTTACCTGGCTAGAGTTTTGTCAAAATCTTTTTCTATTGTAGTTGGGACTGATGTGAACTTTGATGCTTTAAAGACACAATCAAGCAAAACAACAAACCTTGTGTGTTGTAATGCGTCAGATGCCCTGCTGATGAAATTTGATCTCATTGTATGTAATATGCCATATTTAGCATCATACGAAATTTTGGATATTGCAACAGATGGGGGGCCAGAAGGTGTTGTTATTCCTATGAAAATTATTATCTCAGCAAAAAACTGCCTAAAACCAGATGGGAAATTCCTTTTTGTAACATCCTCTCTTTCTAATTATCAAAAAATTGTTGAAAAAACAAAAAAGCTAGGTCTTGAGGTAGAAATTTTGGACAAGAAAAAATTATTTTTCGAAGAACTGATTTTGGTACAAGCTAAAAACTCTATTTGAGAATCATACAAATAAAAATGCCTTTGCCAGAAATCACTTTGGCTTTGTGATTTACTCTCTTTGGAATAAACACTGTTGACGGTGAACTTACTTTGTAAACTTCATCATCGAGTTGAATTTCGTATGTTAATTTGCCCTTTTCTGATAAAATGAGATTGATTTCATCATGATTATGTTTGTGGAGTCTACTATACTCGGGAATTTTTTTTCCAAATGAATTTACAAAATGAACGGCAATGTGTGTTCTAGAAAATGGAAATCGTTTTTTATTTAACATAGATAGACGCTTAATTGGGGCCTTGGTATGAAATGGTACCTTTGAGAGCGGCTCATTAACTCCTTTTTTGATATATTTTCTGTAACGTTTCATAAACTAGGCTCTTTTCTTTAACTTAAAAAATATCTGTTGACTAAATAGAGTATAATGCAACAAGATAGAACTTCTGAATGGTTTGTTCCAAAATTTGGCTCACGGAACTTTAGGATTTCTATAGGAATTCTGTTTTTACCATATACCAGTATTATAATTTCTTTCACAGTATGGGGCTCGCTTTCTGGACCTTTTTCTCTAGAAAGGCTTGGAGCAATCTGTTTGCTTTATTTTTTAGCTCTTGGGATTTCTGCTCATTGCCTTGATGCTGTTGGTGGAAAAACAAAACCTTGGGGAATTTTACCAAGGAAAAAGGTAGGCACCATCGGTCTAATTGCTCTTGGTCTAGCTTGTTCAATTGGATTGTACTATGCTTTTTTGGATTCGCCCCTTTTGATTCCAATTGGAATCGCCGAAGTTTTTTTACTGTTCGCATATAATTTAGAATTATTTGGTGGAAAATTCCACAACAACACTTCAGTTTTAATCTCATGGGCCATACTACCAATATTTGCTGGGTCTGCAATTCAGACAAATTCAATATCATTGGAGGCAATTCTTCTTTGTATACTAGCAACATTTCTAACATACATCCTGATAATTACCTCACGAAAATACAAAGAGCTAAAGCAAAGTTTGGCCGATTCTTCCCTGACATGCAAAAAAGAGCTAATTCTGAAAACAATTAGTTTTGGGACAGTTACAGGAACCATAATCTTTTTTTTGCTGCGAATTTTTCCGAATTAAATATATTAGATTGATATGTTGCTATGTTACTGTAAGGGGCAACATGCTAAAATCCAGAACGATAAACTCCCGTTCGAACGGCATTTGCCATTCTTCCCTTACAGTACTATTTCATTCAGCTTTAACGCCTACTAAAATCACTGAAGAGTTCCAAGAGAAAGATTGCTGTTCTACCTTTAGGCTATGGTTTTTCATAATTTTTTCATAATTATGTAACCATTTGGATGAACGAATCAGTTTTGGAAGATCAGAAAAAGCTTTCTTCCAACTGGGAATAAAACATCCAACTAACTTTAACATGATAAAAATCACGTCCCAAACAATTCTAGCTGGATGGTTTTTTGGATATGTAAAATCATGAAAAATAATTTTACCACCAGGATTAAGGTGATCAATACAAACTTTGACAAGAATTTCAGGATCACAATATTTTGCCAAATAAGAAGACGTAATGCAATCAAATTTCTCTTTCAAATTTAGCTTTTCTGCATCCTGTTGCAAAAATATAATATTATGGTAGGATTTTGAATTCTTCTTTGCCACATCAAGATAACCTTCTGTAATGTCGATACCCACAATTTTACTATTAGGAAATTTTCTTGCGATTTCCCTTGTAAGAATGCCTGTCCCACATGCAAGATCCAAAAAAGAATCTCCATCAGTGATTCGACGAATAATCTCCTTTTTCCAGTATTTGTCCTTTCCCAAGGTAGACCTAGAAACTACTTTATCATAGGATTCTGCAGTTTCATTAAAAAATTTAGGGATGAGATTTTTTGGTGATTCCGCTGACAATATCAAACATTAGTAGTATAGTAATTTAAAGAAATTTTAAGTAAACACGAACATTTTCAAAATTGATTTTCAAAATTAACTTAGGCACTGTAGAGAATTACCAAGGCTGCAATAAGTCCAATTACCAGAGGAAGAAAGTAGGGAGGAACTTTTTTCGGTTTACTTGTAGAAAAAATAGAATCCTTTCCATCATCTGGATACATATTCTAATATGCATTTCATTCCATTTAATTCTGATGTAAAAATTAGGTTTATTTTCGTAATTTTTCTTTTGCTATGTTTGCAATTGCTTCTGACATTTCTTTTGTACCAGCATTTCCACCAAGATCATAGGTAACAGTTTTTCCTTCATTGATCACTTGCTTTGTAGCATCAAAGATTGCCTGTTTAATATCTGGCTCACCTAGGTATTCTATCATCCACGCCCCAGATAATACGGTTGCAGTGGGATTCACCTTATTCATTCCCTTGTATTTTGGGGCACTTCCATGTGCTGGTTCGAACATTGCATACGAATCACCAATATTGGCAGAGTAAACATTTCCAATTGACCCGATATTTCCAGATGCACACTCCGATATGATATCCATGAACAGATTTGTACTGAGTAAAACACTATTGTTGAATCTTTCAGGATTTTTGACAAGCTGTTGAGTCATGTTATCAATATAATATTCCTCGATTTGTATTCCTGAATTCTGTTTTGCTGCTCGTTCTACTTCAGCCCAGAAAATTCCATCTGTTCTTTTTAGAATATTTCTTTTGGTGATGGCAACAATTTTTTTTAAATCATATTTTTTTGCCCAATCAAATGCTGCATTTACAATTCTTTCACATCCATGCCGCGTTATTTTTCTAATTGCAATAGCAGAATCTTCTGAAATAGCAAATTCAATTCCAGAGTATAATCCCTCTGTTGCTTCCCTAAAACAAACAAAGTCTAGTTTTGTATCAGGAGATAATCTATCATAGGTCTTTATTGGTCTAACATTTGCATAAAGTTCGAACTTTTGTCTTGTAGAAACAGCTACGCTTTTTGGTGCATTTGGAGATGGATCAGTCGTTGTAGGGCCTTTAAAACAGGCATCACTTTCCTCCATGATTTTTGCCGTAGAATCAGGAATGTAGGTATCCCCCCCGTGTTTTTCCCATTGTTCTGAACCAGCTTCACATAGAATTAGCTCAGTTTGAGAATTACATGCCTTCAAAACACCAATCATTGCATCAACAAGATCAGGACCAGTCCCATCTCCTTTAATTACAGCAGCTTTTTTGCTCAAGATAACGAAAATTCAAGATCTGCGTATTTAATTGTACCCTAACTTTTTGATCAGAATTTTTTTTTAGAACTAATTTATTAATCTGGAATTTTAAAATCAAGGAATGTTACTTGTTCAGATCTCTGACATTCATGTGGGTTCTCAGTTTCAGCCTAAAGTTTTTGATCAAGTAGTAAATGAGGTTAATAATCTAAAACCAGATGTTATTGTAATTACTGGTGATCTTACAAATGAAGGACTCATTAAAGAATACAAAGAATGCAAAAAACTGGTTTCGAAACTAAAAGCAAAAAAGATTATAACAATTAGTGGTAACCATGATTATAGGAATACTGGTTACCTTGCATTTAAGAAATATTTTCCATTTGAATCTGTAAATAATCTTTCAAAGGACATCGTTCTTGTTACTATTGGTACTGCACGACCTGACAGAAACGAAGGCGAGGTAGGTTATAGACAAAATCTTTGGCTCGAGAGAACCATGAAAAAATACAAAGACAAAGTAAAAATTCTAGCAATGCATCATCATCTTGTTGGCATCCCAGACACAGGTGCTGACAGATTAACCATAACTGATGCTGGTGATATTCTAAGAACACTTGTTTCAACCAAAGTAGATTTAGTTCTCTGTGGACATAAACACAGACCGTGGATTTGGAATTTTGGAAAACCTCTTATCACATATGCAGGGACTGCATCATCAGAACGAACTCGCGGTTTATTTGAAAATACTTACAACATAATTACAATCAATGGAAAAAAGATTCAAGTTGATCTAAAAATTGTTGGTGGAAAAAGAATACCTCTTGAGAATATTGTGAAAAACTATTCCCAATTTGGCGACGAATGAATTTAGTAATTTTGGTTTTAAAGAACTAGCCAAAGTTCGGAATGATTCCGTAAAATAGGCGTGAAAGTTCGGAATTTGAATCAAATATTCACCTTCGTACAAAATCTGAATTAAAATTAGATCTGATTTATCTAAAAGTTTGATTATACTACTTGGACATGAAAATGTTACTGGTTTCACTGTTCTTTATATTCTCAATAATGTTTGTTGTGCCGTCATATGCTCTCAACTTGGAAAACAAAATTCTCGTTAGCGATGATGAGGATCTAATTATCGAGTTTGGTAAAAATACTGTAAGACATCTTTTAACAGAAACCATAACCACTCCAAATCTTGAATTTGGGATGATTAGGCTAGTTGATCAAGATATTCTTTTGGAGGGGGCCTTTGATGACGTGTCAGTTAAAGTATTAGGCGACTCTATTGTAATAACATCGTTTGATGTTCCTGTAATAATCTACGCTAGAAATGTTGGTGATAATAATTACTCCATTAATCTATATACAATAGATGATGGTTTCAAAAAACAGACCTTTACAGCTACACTAGAAACAATAGAAAGTGAAACAGCAGTTCAAACAGAACCAGAAATCATCGAGGAGGTTGTAACTGAACCCCTGATCAATGTCTTGACTTCTCATTATCAGAAAGTGGTTGAGGGTGAACCTTTTGTTTTTGTTGTAAAAACATTTGATATTAACAAATATGATGGGAGTGATTGGGGTAATTTTTATGGTAAATTAGACGGTGTAACTATTCACGCTGAGATTTTAGGATTGGCGAATCAGGTTTTAAAAACAGTTGATGGAGTCACAGAAAATGGAGTTTTTGAAGGACAAGTGATAGTTCCACAGAATACATGGCCTCAGGGATGGTACACCCTCTCACTCGATGTTTCATATAAGGGAGACACATTCCATGATGATTTGAAATTTTTTATACAGAGTAAATTTGTGACAAACTAACCTAATATATCCACTTTTACTAAATCAAATAATATGGGAAAATCAGTATGTTATGTTTGTAAAAAAATTGAAGGATGGGGTGGATTATCTTACACTCTAAAAGATTACTGGCGAAGTATACATACGTCAGAAGAGATGACTAAAAACAATGACTGATCCAACTGAAATCAATTCTGTGTATTGGAACGAAGAAAAAAAATCATGGGAACACAAGATGATTCAAGTTGAAGAATATCATGGGTTTGTAGAATGTCAACAATGTCGTGAACCATTGTCACATAATATCAAAACAGGTGGAGAGTTCAAAGTGGTTTATGTGGAATGTGGATGTTCTAGGCAACAATCTCGTTAAACAATAGTGTTTAAATCAAGATCAGAAATAAAGGGCATTTTTGAGCATTTTGTTAGATTTCAGCAGTTCGGTAATTCTGTTGATTACATTTGATACGAACTGTTAACCAGAAATTAATTCTATTTGCCGTATAGAATGCTTTGAGATATCTTTATGGATTATAACATGGGACTCCTCTCTGAATACTAAATCACATCTGTAACACTTCCATGCCATAACATTTGTGGATTCATTTTCATTTATTGAAGACTTGTTCACAATAATACTATCATAGTTTTGAACATAAGAAAGCTGGAAATTTAGCCTCGAAACATGATCCAAAATGGAAAGTTCTGAATATTTTTGATTTTAATTAGAACTTTTTTCCGACTGAAAGATACAAAAAACCAGTTGTAAAAACTATATTGAAGGTGAAAAGCCATTCTGGAAACTCGTACTTTAATTGCCGCAATAGTTGCTTGGCTTATAGGAATCTACTCAACATATGTGGGATTTATCAATTCAATATGGATTGAGTTCTTTGTCGGAATAGGATTTTTAGTAGCAGGAATTTATCTCATGAGAAAATTTGTTAAGGATAGGAAAAATGATAATTCGTTACGGTTTAATAAAGAAAAGTAAATGGGTCCAAAATAAGACCAAAAAAGGTCTGGTCTTAACGGATTCGACAGCAGTGGAAAAGAAATTTAGCTTGTTACTTCCTTTACAATCTTATGAGTGAGGATCTCATGAAATCCATCATAGTACTAATGCAGAATGACAGAGGGGATAAGGAGATTTTAATGCGAATCTTAAATGATCTCCGGAAAGATAAAAAGCCCTTTGGTCCAGACAAGTCATATCTCAAAACCATTATTGAGAAATACCTACCAGAAGACAAACATCTTCTATAGTCCGTTAACATTTGATACGAACTGTTAGTTTATTTCGTTAATGTCTAGGGGCATTGCAAAAGAAAGTTGATATTTGTCAGGATCTCGAATATGGAAAAAACGCTCGCCCCAAGTAGCATCATTTGGCTTATTTTCAAATACAGCTAAATTTGAAATATAATCATCATTTTTCAAGAGATTATAAAACTCATCTACATCATCAACATGAAAGATTATTCTTCCGAAATCTGTTTTTTTCTTATCTTTTTTAAGTTCTAAATTGAGGTGCATTTTGTTTTTTTCACCAATCTCAAAGGTAGTAAATTCACTTGACGTTCCACCAAAGACCAATCTAAATCCAGGAATTTTAGAATAGAACTCGGTTGATATCTTCATATCTTTGACAAATAATGTTACTGCGGAGATTCTCTTAGCTTTCATTTGGTTAATCAATTTTATCTAGCACTAAATAGTTCTTTAAATCCATTTGATTGAATTATAATACTAAACTAATTGTTTGGTTACTTGAGCTGGATTAAGAAACATTTGATACGAACTGT
>JAEHKQ010000024.1 GCA_016838795.1 Nitrosopumilales archaeon | reverse complement strand
CATGGGGGTGTTGGCGTTGGAAGACCAACAAGACCAGACTATCCGTATATTTCTCAATCACAGAACTATAGACACAAAATTGCGATATATTCAGCAATAGTTCTTGCCGCAATAGCAATGATGTACGGCTTAGCCGTAATGTATGGTGAATAAAATGCGAGAAAGTATAATTATGAAAATTCATTATGGAACTGCTCTAGCAGCAGTTGCACTTGTAGCTGTTCACATCTTGTTTAGACTTACACAAAACTTTGCAGAATCATTGAGCTATCAGAGTGTAATCGCAAACTACCAATTCCTACCATATGCCGGGCTGCTTGAAATCATCTTAATTTTACTATCTATACATGGATTCAACGGTCTCAGAGTCATTTTATTAGAACTCAAACAAGGACATTCTTATGAAAAAGCAGTGTCATATGGTTGTATTGCAGCAATGGTAACTGTTATTGCATATGGCTCTAGAACAATATTTATGACAAGTATGGGGATGTTTTAGATGGCCTTAGCACCAACTCTTGCAGAAGAAAAAGCCTCATCTGTAATCTCTCCAGGAAAGATAATTACGCTCAGAATATTAAAATTTAATCCAAAAATAGATGAAAAAAAGAAATTCATAGAATATCAGGTACCATGCGAAAAATGGACTACAGTTCTTGATACAATTTTAGACGTAAAAAAACACCTTGATCATTCAATTGCAGTTAGATACTCTTGTAGACAAGCAACTTGTGGTTCATGTGGCATGATCATTAATGGAAGACCACGACTAGCTTGTTTCACGAAAATAAACGAATTGGATTCTAGTGTTATTACAGTAGAACCAATGAATAATTTTCCAATCATTAGAGATTTGGTTGTTGGTTTCGATAGATTATTCAAAACGCACAAAAAACTAAAACCATACATCATCAGCGAGGATTCAGAAACCATATCAACCAAAGAGTTTCTACAAACTCCTCAAGAGGTTGAAAAATACATTCAATTTGCAAACTGCATAAAATGTGGTCTTTGTAATTCTGTATGTCCTACGATGGCCACAGATTCTTCTTTTATCGGACCACAAGCACTTGCTCAAGCATATCGATACGTTGCAGATACAAGAGACAAAGGAAAGGATGACAGACTCAAAATTATAGATGACTCTCATGGAATTTGGAGGTGCCACTTTGCTGGCTCATGTAGCCAGGTTTGTCCAAAAGGAGTAGACCCAGCTATGGGTATTCAATTACTCAGAGGATATATGCTAGGTTTTAGAAGCTAAGTGGTTTGCTTTTTTGGGTTAGGACTATTGTTAACCTGATTGTTAATTTGCTCTGCCATAAAGTGGTTTGAAACGTTTACCTTTACGTCATCAATCCCATCTATTTGTAGTAAATTATCATGAACGTCTTGGCAGATTTTGAAACCAAAGACTGCTGGACAGAATGGACTAGTTAGATGCAAATCAACCTTGACACTATTTTCATTAATATCAACTTCATCAATTAACTCAAGTTCCGTAATTGTAGTATTGATTTCAGGATCTACAATTTTTGATAACTCATCAAAGATTTTAACTCGTAGTTGTTTGACGTCTTGAGACATAATCAGAAAAGCATCTATGCTATATATAACCATTCTAAAGTCAATGGTGATGTACCGCTCTCGTCTAGGAAATGATCTAAATAAAATCACATTAGATTATGTTTCATCAATTTCAGATGATGTCGAGATTGCGCTTTATGATATTCTTGGCAGTCAAGCACATACAATAATGCTTTATCAAAACAAAATAATAACTAAAGCCGAAGTAAAAAAAATTCTTTCAGCACTCGAATCAATAAAGAAAGAAAAATTTGAAAAAAAATCTGATGCAGAAGACATTCATGAGTTAATTGAATCACTTGTTATCAAAAGAGCAGGTTCTGCAAGTGGTGGGAAAATGCATAGCGCACGTTCACGAAATGATCAAGTATCATTAGATATACGAATGAAAATTCGAGATGACATCAATATTTTATGTAGTTGTATTTTAGACGCAATCGAAGCTCTTGTTTCACTTGCACAACAACATCAAAAAACTGTAATGCCATTATACACACATCTTCAGCAAGCTCAAGTTGGTGTTTTTTCACATTATCTTTTGTCTTATACAGATTCTCTGTTTCGAGATATTGAAAGACTTTATGTTGTATATGGAAGAGTTAACCAAAGTCCACTTGGGGCCGGTCCTGTTGGAGGAACAAGTCTTCCAATAAACAGACAAAGCACTGCTAGGATGCTTGGCTTTCATGGAATTGTTGAGAATTCTATAGACGCAACAAGCACGAGGGACTTTGTAGCAGAATATGTTTCAGTCGTAGCTATTCTTATGACCAATTTGAGTAGAATTGCTGAAGACTTTGTAATCTGGTCAACCTCTGAATTTTCATTCATAGAACTTGCCGATGAATTTACCTCTCCTTCAAGTGTTATGCCTCAAAAGAAAAATCCAGATATTCTAGAGTTAACACGGGGAAAGACCTCAGAAGTAATTGGGCATCTTATGGCAATATTGGCTACAATCAAGGGACTTGCAACAGGATATGGACGCGATTTGCAACAAATCAAATCCGCAGTTTGGTCAACTTCAAAAATTTCAATCACCACACTACTTGTACTGAAATCAATGCTTCTCACACTAAATGTAAATGAAAAACAAATGAAAAAAGCAGCAGAAGGTGGTTATCTAATTGCATTAGATATTGCTGAAAAGCTTGTACAAGATGGAATTCCATTCCGTACTACTCACAAAGTAGTTGGTCAACTTGTCCAAGCAGCATTTCAAGCAAAAAAACCACTCTCAAAACTCACAACATCTGAAATCAAACAATCCGTTAAAGGTACAACCGTTGATCCAAAAGCTGTTGCAAAAATTATTCAATCCATCTCAATTTTTTCATCTCTAAAGGAGAGAACTTCGGAAGGATCCTCTGGGTTCAACGAACAAAAACGAATGATTGCTGATCGAATTAAAAAAACCAACGCCTATCGTATTGGAATTACAAAACGAGATGGTGACATCACAAATTCTTTATCCAATCTTTCAAAGAAAGTTAAATCATTGATAAAATAGGTTGCGGGTCTAGTGGGATTCGGACCCACGACAACCGGCTTAAAAGGCCGGTGCGCTACCTGGCTGCGCCACAGACCCTCACAAAACTCATCGATGTGTAT
>JAEHKQ010000023.1 GCA_016838795.1 Nitrosopumilales archaeon | reverse complement strand
GTAGTAAACTCAGGCCGACATGGATTTTACCGTGTGAAATATGATGACGAATTACTTGATGATCTAAAACAACAAATCGAAAACAAAACTATTTCATCTGTGGACAGGTGGTCAATTCAAAATGATCTTTTTGCACTGTGTGTTTCTGGTGTTTATGACATTCAAGATTACCTTGATTTTTCAGAGGCTTATGAAGATGAAGATAATTATCTTGCTGCACATAACGTCGCAAACAATCTAAATTGGTTGTTCCTACATACATACTGGGAGGACTTTTCTGACCAAATTAGTTCTCACGCATCAAAACATCTGAGAAACATTCTTGAAAATTTGGGATGGGATAAAGCAAAAAATGAGAAACATACGACTGCCCTTCTTCGCAGCTTTGTGATTTTAGCCTTGGGAAAGATGGATGATGAAGAGATTCAGAGTATAGCAAGTGAAAAATTCAATAAATTTCTAAAAAATCCAGATTCTTTAAATCCTGACATTAGACAATCTGTGTTTACAGTAGTTGCATGGCAAGGCGATGCCAAAACACACAAGCAGCTTATCTCACTATACAAAAAAGCAAAAACAATTGAAGAAAAACTTCGTTACCTTACTGCATTATGTTATTTCAAAGATGAAAAATTACTATTAAAGTCACTAGACTTTTCTCAAACATCAGAGGTTCGTTCACAAAACATGCAGTTGCCAATAATGACCACGGCTGCTAATCCTTATGGCAAAAAAATTCTTTGGCCTTGGCTGAAAAAGAATTGGAAAAAACTTAGCAAAAAGGTTGGTCACGGAAATCCACTATTCAACAGAATTGTTGCCAGCATTGCTTTGGTTGCTGATGAATCTATGAAAAATGACATTAAACAATTCTTCAAGAAGAATCCTACACCTGGTACGGAGAGAACACTGGAACAGACTCTTGAAAAAATCACAATCCATTCCAGATTTTTAGAAAGAATGAGAAAGGAGTTTAATAATTAAAACTCGCCCAGAAATGAATCATGGGTAAAATAATACCAATAATATCGGTTATAGTAATTACTGTTCTAGCTGGATTATTTTTCTATGATTCTGGATCTGTTGATAAAGAATTACTCAACAGAACATTTTCTGTCGATGCAGTTTATCTAGATAGTGAGGGTGTAGTTGAAATCTCATTTGTAGATAACACACAAAAAACAGATAATATAATCTTGGAAGTTTTGGGATTACAACCGTCCTTTCAAAAAACTTATTCTGGTTCATCATTTACAGAAAGAATTCCGTTCATTCCACCAGACAAATATGGCTGGGAGATTCATCCCGTAATAATTTTGGCAGAAAATCAAGATCTTGGTCTAATTGAGATAAAAACAGAAATTCACGAAGAAAACGAGCCTGAAAAGCCTGTCATTTTCAGCAAACAGTAAGATAACTACAAGAATTTATTGTGGAAAAAGGAACCTGATATACTTGACACTTATTTCTGATTTAAAAAAAGGCAAACGAGGTTCTATTGCAAAATCAATCTCTATCATGGAAAATGATCCAAAAGAAAGTCGAAAACTTTTAAAAAAAATTTTCAAGACATCTGGAAAATCAATTGTAATTGGAATTACTGGTCCTACGGGAGTAGGTAAGAGCTCTCTAATCAACAAAACTGTTGAACAGCTAAAAAAACTCAAAACAAAACCTGCTGTTCTAGCAATTGATCCAACAAGTCATGTAACTGGTGGTGCAATATTGGGTGACAGAGTTAGGATGACTGAAACAACAGATTCTGGAACATACATCAGAAGCATTGCGTCAAGAGGTGCAACAGGTGCACTAGCTCATTCCATTAGGAACAGCATTCGCATTTTGGAGTATGCAGGATTTGATCCAATCATAATAGAGAGTGTAGGTGCGGGACAAACCGAGGTTGAAATCTCTAAAGTAGCAGACATTACGGTTGTTGTGTTTAATCCCTACACTGGTGATAGCATTCAAACAATCAAGGCAGGTCTGACAGAGATTGGTGATGTTTACTTGGTAAACAAAAGCGATTTGGATGGAGCGACACAGCTCTATGATTCAGTACGTGACTTTATTGGTACTAACGAAAAAAATCCGATAATTCTACTTACATCGACAAAGAAAAACAAAGGCATTGTAGAGTTTGCAAAAAAACTAAAAGAGTTGATGATAAAAAAGAAAAAGACAAAAAAAGAACAGGATAAAGCTCGTTTGGAATCAGAACTGAAAGATATTATTTTAAACAACATAAAGGACAAAATTGATTCTATGCCGGATTCTGATAAGGCATTTTCTAATTATCTGAAAAAGGTTCAATCAAAGCAGATGAACCCATATGACGCTGCTGATAAGATTTCAAAATTGTTGATAAGGTGATATATGATGGCTGCAAAACAAAAAACAAAACCCAAAGAACACTTCACCGATTCTAATATTCTAGTAAAACAGTTCTATCAAAAATCTTCAAAAAAATCAAACAACGAAGAACCAGGCAAGTTTCCATTTACTAGGGGTATTCATGCAGAAATGTATCGTGAAAGATTTTGGACGATGCGTCAGTATTCTGGATTTGGTGATGCCAAACTTACAAACAAGCGTTTCAAGTTCATGCTAGAAAAAGGTCAGACAGGTCTTAGCATGGCGTTTGATTTGCCAACTCAAATTGGTTATGATCCTGACTCGTCACAGGCCGAAGGTGAGGTTGGTAAGGTTGGCGTTTCTATAGCATCATTGAAGGACATGCAAACTGCATTTGATGGTATTCCACTTGGTAAGGTCAGTACATCGATGACGATAAACTCTACTGCGTCTACACTACTTGCATATTATATTGTGGTTGGACAATCACAAGGATTTTCAAGCGAACAGCTTCGCGGAACTACACAGAATGATATCCTTAAGGAGTATATCGCAAGAAACACGTACATCTATCCGCCACAACCATCGATGAGATTAATTGGTGACATGATTAGTTATTGTGTAAAAAAGGTTCCACAGTGGCATCCAGTTTCAATT
>JAEHKQ010000022.1 GCA_016838795.1 Nitrosopumilales archaeon | reverse complement strand
TTCTGCTGATGCATTAGAGTTTCAACTGCAATACAATCAGCTATACTTGACCGACGCCGGTACGTATGATCAAGGTGCAATGTTCAAACATCAAAACACAGCAACAGTTGTCAACGGACAGCAATTTGGATACTTTCCAAATATGCTCCACAACAAACTTGTGAATGGTGATATAGACATAGACATTGTAAAAGTAATACAACCATGGAACGATCTTGACTTCATGCAATACCAATCACAACCACTCTATGTGGAGACAGGTCAACATGTGAGATTCTTTCTTGAAAATCAAGGTAACGAACCAGTATTTTGGCACGTTGTTGGAGAAATCATTGACAGAGTCACACAAGGAAACAGAGTACAATCAGCAGCAACTGAGACATGGCTACTTGGTGGTTCACAAAACATGATAGTAGATATGGTGTTTGATGAACCAGGAGTCTACATAATGGTAAACCATGACTATGCAGCCATATACACAGGCGCAGCTACAGTAATTGTTGCAGGTGATCCATTTGGGTTGAATCCAACATTGGTTGATTTAGGTATAATTCCAGAACCGGTTACTTCATACGCATATGTGTTAGGTAATCCAAGTGATGCTGTCCCACCAATGGGAATGAATAGCATTGCACACCCAGCAGTAAATATTCACGGTGTGTTCACTGACGAAGTTGCTTCTGAATTGAAAGCAGATGGTGTAATCCCATTATGGGAAGTTATACCAACACTACCAATCTGGTAGTCCACTTTTTTCTTTTTCTTTTTTTATCTCATAATGATTATATTCCATGAATAAAGGCAGATTTGCATGAGCTTTAATGACTCAGTTTTAATTTGTGATGAAGTAGCTCCACTGCTAAACAAAATTTTGAAAGACAATGGTTTGAAAGTTACATACGAACCTGCAATTACATCCGATCAGATTAAAGAAAAGATTGGTCAGTATAATATTGTTATTGTTCGTGGTAGAACAAAACTTACTAAAGAATTAATTGAAAAAGCAGACAATTGTAAAATTATTGCGCGAGTTGGAGTTGGCCTAGATAACATTGACCAAGATGTTGCCAAAGCAAAGAACATTCGAGTCATCAATGCAGTTGAAGCAGCAATGACAGCTGTTGCTGAACTTGTTTTGGCTTTAATGCTTGCACTGGCAAGACAAATTCCAAGAGGCAATAACGGAATACGAAACGGTGAATGGTTGAAAAAAGAACTAAAGGGAACTGAGCTAAAGGGAAAGTATCTTGGACTGATTGGATGCGGAAACATAGGTAAACGACTAGGAAGATTGGCAAGAGGCCTCAACATGAACATAATTGGTTATGATGTAATACCTATTGATGAAGAGTTTTCAAAAGAAGTAGGACTGATGAAAACTGATTTGGATACGCTTCTTCAAAGCGCTGACTATGTTTCAATGCATGTTCCATTGTTAGATTCTACATACCACATGATTGATGCCACAAAATTGTCATTGATGAAAAAAACTGCTAGAATAATTAACACGTCAAGAGGTGGAGTGATCGACGAAGATGCACTTTATGAGGCAATTAAGAACGGAAATTTAGCAGGGGCTGCACTAGATGTATTTGAAAATGAACCTGCTACTAACACAAAACTTGCCACTCTCGATAATGTGATTTTGACTCCTCATATTGGCGCTCAGACAAAAGAAGCTCAGTCCTTAGCTGCAAATGTTATAGCAGAAAAGATAATACAGATACTAAGGGGTGTTTTGTAAGAGTTTATTATCTTTGGTGTGATATTAGTCATAGATTGGCACGTCGAGCATTATATCAAGTCATAAAAAAATACAATCCAAAAATTAATTACAATACAAAAATTAGAAATCAAGATTCTAAGATCTTAATTTTGTTAGAACAAAATGAAAAATTCACTGTAGCTGATGTCAAAGAAAGAAGTACAGAAAAAACAATGAAGACTAGTAATCCTATTACCATTGAGGATAATATTACAAGGGCCTTACGAATAGCCAAATCATTAGGGATAATAGTCCAGGTCCAAGAAGAGCCAATAACCCTAGCGAAATTCAAGGAATTAGAGACAATAAAGGCCCTCA
>JAEHKQ010000021.1 GCA_016838795.1 Nitrosopumilales archaeon | reverse complement strand
GGACCTATTGCAACTACTTTGATTGTTTGTAAATTGTTTAGAAGATTTTTTTCTTCGTAATCTTTTGACATTATTTCAAAAAATGCTCCAACAGATGACGCACTTGTGAAAACTATCCCATCTATTTTACTTTGTGAGAATAGTTCTCTAAACTCATTCCACTGTGTAGTATCACGAAATGTACAAACATCATAAAGATGGATTTCTGTTACTTCAAGACCAATTTTTTCTAAAAGATTTTTTAGAAATGGTGTAGATGCACCGCTTCTTGGTATGATAACTTTTTTCCCAACAGCATTAAGCCTTGTAAAGACTTCGCCCACACCTACAGATGAAAATGTAGTAGGCATGTACGCTACTTTGATTCCTTGATTTTCTAATTCAGATTTTGTTTTTGGTCCCACAGCTAGAACAATTGTATTGGCCATGGCCAATTGAAGTTCCTCAAATTTTGAAATTTCTTTTGCAGAATCAAAAAGAAGTTTTACAGCCTTGGAACTCATGAAAACAGAAAAATCTGGATTAGTTTCTTTTGTTAAATATAGGAATTCGTCAACGATTTTTTCTCCTTTGCTAACGAGTTCAATGGTAGGTAAAGTGATTGCCTTAGCTTGATCTTTAGTCATTAATTGAATGAATTCCTCAGAATCTTCTTTAGATCTGGTTATGGCTATTGTTTTTCCCTCTAACATCATTTTTTCCAACCTATTGTTTTCGAAAGTTCAACGACTCGGCCAACTATAATTATTGATGGGGATTTGATTTTTTTCTGCTTAACCTGTTTTGCTATATTAGAAATGTTACCCAAAATCATTCTGTGTGAAGAGGTCGTGCCATTTTGAATTACAGCAACAGGCATACTTTTTTTCATACCCCCCTTCGCCAATTCCTTGCAGATGATTTCAATTCTTGACAAGCCCATCATTATGACAATAGTGTCAACAGAATTTGCGAGTTTTTTCCATTTTACTTCCTCTTTTTTCTTTTCAGGATCTTCATGACCAGTTACAAAAACTACTGATGATGCATATTTTCTATGTGTAAGTGGGATTCCGGAATAAATTGCAGAAGCTATTCCTGATGTTATTCCAGGAATTATTTCATATTTTATTTTGTGTTGTTTAAGATATTGTGCTTCCTCACCGCCTCTTCCAAAAATTATTGGATCACCGCCCTTTAGCCTCACAATATTTTTTTTCTTTTTTGCAAATTTCAACATCAGATCATTAGTAGATTCTTGATGTTTGTAATCATCACCAACATCTCGCCCAACATAGACCTTTTCAGTTTTCTTTGGAATCATTGAGAGAATTTTTTTATTTACAAGTCTATCATAGAGAACAACATCCGCCTTTTTGAGAAGTTCGACTGCCTTTAACGTGATTAGTTTTTCATCCCCAGGGCCAGCACCAACCAAGTAAACTTTTCCACTCATTTCTTGTTCCACTCTTCTACTGTTTTTCTCCAATTTAATGCAAGTTCATTTACTCCTTGTTTGACGAGTTCCTCGCCTACTGCTTTACCCAAAGATGTAGGATCATTTTTTTGACCAGTTTTTTCTACTGTCATTGATTTTTTCCCGTCTACAGAAAAAGCAACGACCTTGAGAACCAATTTTTGATCAGTTACTTTTGCATATGCTCCAACTGGAAACCTACAACCAGATTCTACAAAATTTGATAATGCTCTTTCTGCTTCTACTGCCAAACGAGAATTTTCATCTTCAATTTTTTTTAACATGGAAATTGTTTCGGAATCATCAGCTCTTGATATAATTGCGAGGGCACCTTGACCTGGAGAAGGAAAGAATTCATCAGTAGAAAGTTTTGAGAATTTTACATCTAGCCCCAATCTGGAAATTCCTGCTTGTGCTAATACAACAGCATCATAATCTCCATTGATTTTTCTAATTCTTGTCTCAATATTTCCTCGGATTGGTTTAACAACAAGATCTGGTCTTTTTCTTGTAATCTGAACTGCTCTTCTAAGACTACTAGTACCCACTTTGGCACCAGATTCTATTGTGTATAGTGTAGAATCATTTGTGGAAATGAAAACATCATTTACAGATTCTCTTTTAGGTACGCATGCTAAAACAAGATTGTCTCCTAGCTCTGATGGAACGTCTTTAAGACTATGTACTGCAAAGTCTACTTTTTTTTGTGCAACTGCTCGATCAATTTCTTTTTCAAAAATTCCTTTTCGATTAATTATGAATAATGGACGCGCGTCGGTATCTCCTTTAGTCTTGATTGTTTTTATTTCAAATTCTATATCTGGAAAATTTTTTTTTAATTCGTTTACAACCCAGTTGGTTTGTGCAATTGATAGAGCGCTTCCTCTGGTTCCGATTATGTACTTCATTTCTTCACCATTTTTAGTGCATATTGATATGCGTTAAGTGCGTCATTAAAATCAGATTTTGTATGAGCAGTAGATAGAAAAACTACTTCAAATTGAGAGGGGGCTACAAAGATTCCCTTTTGTAATAATGCTGAAAACAGTTTTTGAAATTTCTTCGAGTCTGATTTCATGGCGGATTTATAGTTAATTACAGGTTTATTTGTAAAGAAAATCTGGAACATTGAGGCTGTAAAATTGATTTGATGCGGAATTTTCATATCTGTAGCAATATCATCAATTGCTCTTGCAAATAATGCACAATATCGCTCAAGTCTAGAATATAGTTTGTTTTTAAGTTTATTCATAGTTGTAATCGAACTAATTGCTGCACTAACGGAAACAGGGTTTCCAGCAAATGTACTTGCCTGGTAAACTTTGCCACTTGGGGTCAACTGATCCATAATGTCTTTTCTACCACCTACTGCAGCAATTGTGAATCCATTTCCAAGTGCTTTTCCTAAGGTTGTAAGATCTGGTTTTATTCCAAAATGTGCTTGTGCGCCTCCAGGTGAAACCCTAAAACCAGTAACTATTTCATCAAAAATTAGAGGAATGTTATTTTCTTTAGTTATTTGTCTTAGATTTTTTAGAAAATTATTTTCAGGTAGAATTAAACCCATGTTTGCAAGAATTGGTTCAACTATAACACCTGCAATATCTTTGTGTTTTTTTATCACTGCTTCTAATTCATCTGAATTATTGTATTGAACCACAAGTGTGTTTGAAGAAATTTCCTTTAACCCACCTTCAGATACTGAAATGCCATGATGAGCAGCACCAGAACCTGCCTTAACTAAAACTGAATCATAAGATCCATGATAACATCCTTCAAATTTGATGATTTTTTTCTTCTTTGTGAATCCTCGTGCCAATCTAATGGCAGTCATAGTGGCTTCTGCACCCGTGTTAACTAAACGGACTTTTTGTATGGATGAGAAGTTTCCAATAATTAGTTTGGATAATTTTATTTCAAGAGATGATGGTGTGCCAAAAAGAGTTCCGTTTTTTAATTGTTTTAATACTGCCGAAATTATTTCCTTTCTCCTATGTCCTAGTAATAATGCTCCATAACCATTACAAAAATCAACTAGACGATTATTGTCTTCATCCCAAAGATGACTTCCTTGTGATTTTTTTACAAAGAATGGATAGGGATCATAATACCTAACAGGACTGTTAACTCCAGATGGAATTACTTTTTTTGCATCGTTAAATAATTTCTTTGATTTAGACATCAGGCTACGTGACTTTTTGTCATTATTATTCGTAATACCCAAAACAAACTATTTCATCATAGTTAAACACTAGAATTGGAGAGTAAGTTCTTTGAAAATTTGTTTCTGTAAATTAAAGCAACTATGATAGACCCTATGAAAGGCGCAGTCAGATATAACCACAAGTCATCTAATATTCCACTTAGCAGTGCAGGTGCAACAGAGCGAATAGGATTCATTGAAGCACCAGAAATTGGTGATAGAAAAAACACATCAAAAGCAATGATTGCCGATATAACGATACTAATTATTGCCATTGGTAATTTCTTTTTACTCACTACAATTAAGATACCCCCCATCAAAAATACAGTGGCCAAAATTTCAATGCCATAGAAGAGTGGAATGGAATATTGGTAGTTAGGGAAATTTAGTCCAAGATTACCATAATTTCCAACAACTTGTTTTACAAATAAACTTCCTAAAATTGCGCCAATGGTTTGTGCAACAAAGTACAAAGGAATTTTTTTTGCTTTTATATATCCAGAAATAAAAAAGCCTATTGTTACGGCTGGGTTCAAGTGTGCCATAGAGTATTTCCCAAAAACAAAAATCATAGTGGATATTCCAACAAAGTGTACTACTGCATTGCCTATTGGGCCCAAGATTTGGCCAAATCTTCCATCATAAACAACCGATACTGTTGCTGCGATTACTAAACCAAAAGTTCCAACTAATTCAGCAATGAAGATTATTAGATTAGATTTATGCATCGTCTGTTATTCAAGTCATACGAAAAAATTGATTATAATTGTACTAAGATAAGCTATTCCTGCACTTCCTGGTATTGTGATCAGCCATGTAAAGACTATTTGCCTTCCTACCTTCCACCTAACTGCAAATTTTCGTCTAACAGCTCCAGCACCCATAATTGAACCTGTGATTGCGTGCGTTGTACTAGCTGGAATGCCAAGGATGGCAAATATTCCAAGAATAATTCCACCGCCAGTTTCAGCTGCAAATCCTTGATATGGTTTTAGTCTAGCTATTCTCAATCCAAGTGTTCTAATTACTTTGTATCCTCCAAAGAAAGTTCCAAGACCGATAGCAGATGCAGCTGCAAGTATTACCCATAATGGAACTTCAATTTCTGAGATTAAGCCCTCTGCAAACAAGATTAAGACAATTATTCCCATAACTTTTTGACCATCATTTGCTCCATGTGTTAAAGCAAACCAAGCAGAAGAGATTATCTGTAATCTTCCAAAAGTCTTGTTTACAATTCTGGGAGAACGTTTTGCAAAGAAGGTGATAATGGCTCCAGCAAATAGTAATCCTATGATCATTCCTCCTATTGGAGAGGCAATGATCCCAATCAGAACTTTGAATAAACCGTCATAAACCAGTTTTTCAAATCCTAATCCAGCAATTCCAGCGCCAATTATACCTCCAATGAGGGAATGACTGTTGGATATTGGTAAACCAAACATGGTACAAGTTGTACTCCAGGTTATGGCACCAGCCAAGCCTCCAATTATCATGTAAACGGTAATGTCGTCTGGGCTTACAATTCCCTTGGCAATCGTTGTTGCAACTGCTACTCCAAAAACAAAAGGGCCCACAAAGTTTGCTGCTGCCGAAAGTAAAACAGCGTGAAGTGGTTTTAAAACTCTAGTACCAATGACTGTTGCAACTGAATTTGCTGCATCATTGAAACCGTTGACAAAATCAAAAACTAGTGCTATTCCTATCGCTATAATTGCTAATTCGAGCATATGAAATCCTAAGCATACTTTAGAACAATATCTTCTATAACGTCAGCGACATCAACACATCTGTCTGATGCAGTCTCTATGGTCTCATAGATGTCCTTCAGTTTAATTATGTTCAGAGCGTCATTTGTTTCAAACAGTTTTCCTACCGCGTTCCTGTACAAGTCATCAATAGTGTGTTCTATGTCGCTTGTAGTTCTACAGTGACTAATTATGTCAGTGTTTCCCTTGACATGACCTAGTTTGGAAATCATGTATTTGATCTCCTTCGTTGCTTTGACCAATTCTTTTGAAATTTCCAACATGTAAGGAGGAGTTATAGTGATGTGATAACTCACAGTTCTGGCTGAAACGCCTTCGGTGAAGTCAATAACATCATCAATTTTCGAAGCAATTCTTTGGATATCTTCCCTATCAAGAGGAGTGATGAATGTTTTATTTAGTTCTGTAAAAACAGAGCGAGTTAACACATCAGCCACACGTTCAAGTTTTTTGATTTGAGTATGACATTCTGTTGCTTTACTTATGTCTGAAAATAACACTACTAATTCTTCTGAAGATTCAACCGCCTTTTTGGCAAGGTTATCTAAGATGGAAAGAATTTCTTTTTCGTTAGATTTTATCCAGGATAGCCATTGTACCATAGTCTGTAAGGATTATTTTGAGGTTAAATCTCTATTCACCATATATTATATTCTATTATATAACGATCTTTTACAAATTTGTAATGAATTAAAATGAATTTTTTTAGATAATGAGCTGTTATTCTATGATTCACACTTTACTACTAGATCGCCATCTGAAGTTTGAGAAACATTACACATGTCTATGTCGTCACCACCATCAATGATGTCCAATCCTATCCCACCTGTAATGGTATCATTGCCAGATAGGCCTTTAATGATGTCATTTCCTTCACCGCCAGTTAGATTATCGTTCCCTTCATTTCCAAAAATGATGTCATCTCCTTCTCCGCCAAAGATACAATCATTTCCTTTCTCTCCACTAATGATGTCATCTCCACCATAGGCAAATATCAAATCTGGGAGGTTTGTACCAATGATTATATCGTCATCGAAGCTTCCTTCAATCATGTTATAGTATGAGATTGGTTTTCCACAAGCTTGAACCTCAATTGTTTGGGTTTCACTGATAGAGTTTCCAAATGAATCTATTGCAGTCCAAGTAACTAGAGTTTGTCCGAGAGGAAAAATTTCTGGTGCGTCATTAGTAATATTTGGTGAAGGATCTGTTAGATCTGTACTTGTTGCTTTGCCAACTGAAATGATACTTACAATTCCTGTGGCGTCAACTATGAGATCTTCTGGAATGGTTAGTTCTGGATGGGTAGTATCAATCACAGTAATTGTTTGGGTCGTGCTTGCAGAATTACCATCTTGATCAGTAGC
>JAEHKQ010000020.1 GCA_016838795.1 Nitrosopumilales archaeon | reverse complement strand
GTTCTTGCTGAAAGGATTGTTCCAATCAAAATACTGAATGGACCTTCTGTTTCTGCTTCGTGAAGCTCGTTTAAGACTGTCATTCGAGGAGGACCAACGGAATTCATCGTTTCAATCATTCCATCGAGAATTTTTTTCATTATTCTATACTAATCTGCCAGTACAAGTATTATATCTGTCATGATCGAGTTTGATTAATGGAATTAACTAAAGATGAAGAGGCAGCTCTAAAGGGAGAAAAAGGAGAAACTCTGGAACTTGCTTACAGAATTTTAGTTGCTACTGGTGAAGCTACAGATGCAGAAAGACTAGTTCCAATTACATGGGCTCATCTTTCTGGTGTAAACTATAACACTATAGGGGATGCAGGAGAGGAATTTCTTTCAAAACTCAGTCAAGATGCTAAGGTCATAGTAAAAACGACGTTGAATCCGATGGGGTTTGATATCGATAAAGTTTCAAAATACAATTTGAGTGAAAATTTTATAGAAAAACAGCAAAGCATTTGTAATTCATATGAAAAAATGGGAGTCACTCCATCCTTTTCTTGTATACCATATGAAATTTTTGATCTTCCTGAAAAAGGAACCCAAGTATCATTTGCCGAAACCAATGCGGCTATTTATGTAAATTCAATAGCTCATCTAAAAACAAACAAAGAAAGTGCGTTTAGTGCCTTGGCAAGTGCACTTACAGGAAAAAGTCCTTATTCTGATCTACGAAAAGATGATGAACCTAATCTTACAATCAGAATGAAAATTGACGAGCCAAATGAGTTAACAATTGGAATGCTGGGATTTTTTGCAGGAAAGGTAGCCGATAACTCTGTTTCAATCTCTGGTGTTAAAGATTTGGACAAGCGAAGCTGTAAATCCCTGTGTGCAGGAATGGGAACATCTGGTACATGTGGAAAGTTTGTTTTAGATGATGGATCTAATAGTTCGGAAAAAATTGATTTTGATAAAAAGGAAATGGATAAAATTTATGATGAACTTAACTCTGCAGATCATGGAGATCTAATAACTCTTGGCAGTCCACAATTAGGACTGGACGAAATTTCTGATTTGGCATCCATGCTGAAAAACAGGTCATTTAAAAAGAGATGTATGGTCTTTTGCCCAAGAGCCGTTCAAGAACAGGCACGTAAGATTGGATATACCAATGAATTAGAGAGGGCAGGCTGTGAAATCCTGTCTGATTGTTGTACATGTCTAACTCCATTAATTGACAAAAAAGATGTTGATTCTGTTACAACAAATAGTGTCAAAGGAGCATATTATCTTAAAAATTCAAACAAAGTTGCTGTTAATTTGAAGCCACTTTCAGAAATTATACGAGATGAAACTAAATGACATTAAAGACTATTGTTAAAGGGAAGGCTAAAGGAATAATACTAAAATCATATAACCCAATTAATTTTCTAGGGGCAGTTGATAAAAAAACAGGAGTAATCAGAGATGAAAACCATGATCTTTTTAACAAATCAGTCAAGGACACTATTCTAGTTTTTCCCCATGGAGTAGGAAGCAGCGTTGGTGCATATACTATCTATTCACTAAAATCAAACAACTCTGCACCCTGTGCAATGATCTGTCAAAAAGCTGATCTTACAGTCGCATCTGGTTGTGCATTAGCTAATATTCCACTTGTAATTGTTACAAAAGAAGAATTTGAGTCATTAGAGAATGGGAAAGAAATCAATATTGATACAGATAAAAATTTGTTATAGATACTCTCTAACAACCTTACCATTTGGGGCCTCTTCTTTGAATACAATTCCTTCAAATTTCTGAATTATAGTTTCCTTTTCTTTCCAACACTCTCTTGGAAGACCTGCCTTTTCACAGGCATGAGAAAGAAAATCTTCTTCATTCCAACCACATTCTACTGGAACTTGAGGAAGTAAAAGCCCAGATTGAGAACCATGTTTAACTATTAACCCATCTCGACCAACTTTAATGTTAGAAACATACTCAATTGGATCCAAAACGTGAATTTTTTCAGGTGGAGTTAAAACTGTAACTTGGAAAGTGATTTGATCTAACTCTTCAATTTTTACTGGTGGGAATCTTGGATCTTCGGTCGCAGCTGATATAGATGCGTCTGCCAAAGCATTAGACAATTTTTTATCAGGAAGAGCAAATCCAACACATCCCCGCAATCCCATACTATTGTTTAGGGTTACAAAGATTCCAGAGTTAAAGGAAAAATCTGATTCAAACTTTTGTTCTAAATTAATTTTTGATCTGCTTTTTAGGTATTCAGTAACTATTTTTCTAGCAGTTTTTACGAGAATTTCTCCATCTTCGTTAGAAAGTTCATTACAATTTTTCATTTAATTCAACCACAAATTTTTGTAATCTGTCAATATGAGTTCCTTCCCAATAGATTTTGTTACAGGTATCACATTCCCAGAAATTTTCTGTATTTTCTATAACTCCTTTTGGAACTTTACTCATAATCTTATCTTTGTTAATTGAATACAACTGTCCATTACATAACGTACATCTTGTAGTGTTTGTATCTAAAACAAATTTTGGTAGACCTTGATTTTGAAAAATCTGAACTAATTGGTTTACTTCATCATTTTTATCAATTTGGATAGTAGGAATTTTATTTCGTTCTGCTGACTTGGCAAGCTGTTCATCTTTTGTAATTAAAATCCGACCTTCTTTTTTTGCTTTGAAAATTACTTCATCATCACTAACATTGGAAGAATAGTAAGAATCGTATCCCAACAATCGTAGTTTTTTTGCAATGTTACCAAGCATAGCATCCACCAAAAAAGTGGGTTTTCCTCTATTCAGAGGCATCACCTAAACGGGATTCAACAACATGACTTTTTCCAGCAGGTAAAATTCTTGTAAACTCATCTATACTCATGGTTTTTACAACACTTTCTTTCATCTTCAAGAATTCATTTCTAATTTTTTTTGCAGCATCAGTCATTTCCAGACCTCCAGGCTCAATGATACTATAACAAAGACAATTTTCTTTAATTGGTTTAGTGGGTCCACAAGTTAATAGATAACTTTCATCTTTTTTTAAAAGACCGACAGCAAGTTTTAGTGAGGGAATTTTTATGAAATTTCTTTTACCATCAATTGTAAACGAACCCTTTGGAAGATATTGTCCACTTGGAGCTGATTTTTTTACTTGCTCAGGATTAATCCAATATGCACTCATACCATACATTACTTCTCTCCATGCTCTACTAAAACAAACAGTCGCGTGTGCAACTTCATTCAGACTTGCAAAAGGTAGCTCTTGGCTATTTTTTAAAATGAAAAAAGGCGAGCCAAAAATTTCAGCATGAAAGACTTTGTCATTATTTTCTAAATGCTTCCTAATTACTGCAGAATTTGAAGAAGTATCACGACCCCCAATTGCTAAAAGTCCATCAGATGTATAGAACCATCTGTATCTTTCAAACCAATTTTTCTTTCTTACTTCTGAAAACGTAACTGACTCTTCAGCAATCTTGACTTGGCCTGTAAGCTTTGTAATATCTTTCTCTGTTTTTTCCATCAGTTTTTGAATGGAGCTAATTGCCGCTGACTGTTTTTTTGATTCATCAAATAGAATAGAAGCTATTGCAGGAAGAGAAGATTTTAGGTCGATCTTAATTTTTTCATCATTAATCTTTAAGATAGGAACGCCTTTTTCTTTGATTAATTGAGAGTAGTGTTTAGCAAGAATTTTAATGGCATTTGGGTCTTCGATTGATGTCATTCCTTTGGATATCATATCAGAGATTGACTTTGCTACGACTGCAATTGCTTTGGATGTTTCTTTAACTTGATTGATAGCCTTTGATTGTTCTTCTAATTTTGTTTCAAGATCATGAATTTTTTTATCAAGGTGACTAGATTGAATAGTTTTTCCAGCATTTACAATATTTTCTGTAAACACCATATCCAAACCTTCCATAAAATTGGGCACATCTGAATAATTGTTGAGATTTCCTAATTTTACAGGAGAGACGTCTATAGTTTTATCATCATGGATTATTATGGGACTATGTTCCCCCTTTACAATTTTATTTACTAACAACACGATAGAGTCATAGATTCTTTTTATATCATCATCAACAAGTTCATTTCCTTTGGTCTTGGAATCAACATTTGTTGTAAGAAAAATTTCTTCTACAAATCTTTTTGGTAATCCTAGCATTCTACCAATCCAATTTGCTGCAGGGATTGATGAAGACTTAATTTCTTGTATATCTTCTTTAGATATCTCAAAAATATTGTGTCCTTTTTGTGGTGGTGCAATGTAAGGCAAACCTACTCGTAATTTCCTATGACGCACATCAATGGAATGCAATAATGCAAGAATTTTCATTTCTTTATTACATAGAATAATATTTCCATCGCCAAAAAATTCCCCAACAAGAACAAATTCCTTATCAAAACCCGAAAAAGTTAGGTATGCAATTCTTTCATCACCTAACTGTTCAATTTTGTTTAATTTTAATCGTAATAGATCATTTCTAAAACGTTTTAGTAATTTGTTTTGTTCAATTTGATCTATTTTAACAGAACTAATCCATAAACCAAACGTTGAAAACATTAAGAGTATGTCTTGTTTTTCTGGATGGTGCAACTTGAAAAGCAAACCATCCTTTGTAATTCCATAGATATTACTTACATAGTATCCCTGCGTCCTCGTTGAAATCTCATTTATCAAATATTTTATTTCTATTCCTGAAAGTGTCATACCAAAACATGCAAAGCCTGAAATTATACTCTTACTGCTTTAGCTCAGAGCCTCTTAGACAAAGATTTTAAACGAGGCAAATTCTCAGTCAAGCTAGAAATTTCGTTGGCTAGACATAAGAAGAAAAAATCACCACCTACACCAGACCCAGAGGATAAAAAAAAGTTGGAGCCTGAACCAGATGAAGATCAAACTCCTCCCACAGAAAAGGACACTCCTCCCACAGAAAAGGACACTCCTCCAACAGAACCTGTGCCTGGTGAGTACGAGGAAAGCCGTACCAAATACATGATAAACATATTGTTTTGGCTCCGTGTTACACTAGCAGTTATGGGAGGAATAGTAGCCACCTTCATTTTCGATTCAATTGAAGGTGAAGATAGACGTTGGGCATCGGTTGCATTCATGATAATACTTTTCATTGTTTCAATTGGAATTGCCAAAAAT
>JAEHKQ010000019.1 GCA_016838795.1 Nitrosopumilales archaeon | reverse complement strand
TTAATCCTATTCCAGGCGTCATTAGTTTTTGTGATAATCTTTATCTAATATAGCTAATGATTTTTTCACATGAGGTGAAAAGTGTAATCCCTTATTTGAAAAATACCAATCATTCAAGTCATTATTGATTAAAAATGTCAGCGGTAACTATTATAAAGAAATTTTCAAATTTATTAATTTCAAAACCACAGTCTATTCTGACTCTAGTTATTACACTATCAATTTTTGGACCGCTAGTTATTCTTTCTGGAGGAATATGGGATGCTATATCACACTTTTTGAAAGAACCTGAGTTTTTTTGGACAATACAACATGTTGTAGTTTATACTGGTGTTACAATGTCAGCTAGTGGTGGAGTATTAGGTTCAATCCTTGTAATTCGAAAATTTGTTACTAGGAATATGAGAAAAGGAATCATAATATTTCTTGTTGGTTGTATAATTCAGCTAGTATTTGGTTATGCAGATTTCATTTCTCATGAAATTTTTGGTCTTGATGGTTTAGTTTCATGGGCCCACCAACCATTAGAATTGGGCTTAGTACTAATTACTCTTGGTGGATTTTTAATGATAAAATCTCTAAAGTATGGAAAAATCAAAAGGTTTGTTCCTGTTTCAATAATTTCCCTAATTTTCTCAATTAGTTGGCTTGGTTTTAACCTATCATTACTTGTAGGAGGGACAATCTTATGTTTACCATTCTATGAGATTTTCTCATCAGGGTGTGCGATTTTGTAATTTTTCAATTTTCTATAGCCTGAAATTACCATCAACACGAATCCCAAAAACAAAACAATTGCTGGATTTCTAATCTGAGAAACATTGGTATTTCCAAACTCAACTTCAATTGGTATGGGATAATCTGATAGGTTTGTGATCTTTATGGTGTAAATTCCTGGATTTTCAAAATCAAAATAGTTAACAGCCATCTTTGTTTCAATTTTCTTGTCAGCTATGATGTTTTCTTCAGAATCAAGGACTTGAATGAAAACAGCATCACCTAAATCAGAAACTGATGTTTTGTAAAATCCAATTCCTGGATTTTGTAATTTCAAATCAAAAGATGCAGTTTGTGCAATGTTTAGATGAAAACTTTGAGAAATTTTTTCGCTCTCTGAGAAAACAAATCCTGTCCACACAACACCAATTATGCTCAAAATCAAACCTACTTTGAAGAGCGATGGTCTTTTCAATATTCAATAATGGTTTTACCATCATAAATAAGATAAGTTAAATTGATTTTGATTACAGGGCTCGGAGGGCTTCGATCCCTCGACCTGGCGGTCCGAAGCCGCCCGCACTATCCTGACTGTGCTACGAGTCCAAAAAAGTAAGAATTTAACGGGCTAAAATACCTGTCTAGATACTTTGAAAGTAACAAAAAAAGTTGCAGGTGTTGAATATGCAATTAGAGATATTGTAGTTGCTGCAAAAAAATTTGAACAACAAGGAAAAAAAATTGAATATCTAAACATTGGTGATCCTGTAAAATATGGTTTTCAACCACCAGACAATGTTAAAGAGGCTTTGATCAATGCAGTAAGAAATGGTGAAAACTATTATTCTGAATCAGAAGGTCTTCCCGAACTACGAACTGCAATTGCTGAAAAAGAACACGCAAAAGGACTTTCAGTGTCCGGAGATGATATTCTTGTAACAAATGGTGTCTCTGAAGGACTCGATATGGTAATTTCATCTATTGTAGATGAGGGTGATGAAGTTTTACTGCCTGGCCCCTATTATCCTCCTTACGCATCCTATGTAAGACTGCGTGGTGGAATCCCGGTCGAATTTACTGTGGATTTGAATAATTCTACACCAGATATTGATGATATTCGTTCCAAAATTACTTCAAAAACGGTAGCCATTTGCCTTATCAGCCCTAACAATCCAACTGGTGCGGTCTTTAACGAAAAATCATTAAAAGAACTGGTTGACCTAGCGAATGAACACAACCTCTACATTCTCTGTGATGAGATCTATGATCAAATTGTTTATGACGAAAAATTTGTTGGAATTGGAAAGGTTGCAGGAGATTCACCAGTAATTATCCTTAACGGTTTTTCAAAGGTGCATTTGATGTCAGGATGGAGAATTGGATATCTTGCATTTAACCAATCACCACAACTAAATGAGATTAGAGAAAACCTTCCAAAGCTAGCAAGAGTTAGAATTGCCTCAAATCTTCCTGTTCAAAAGGCGGCCCTCGAATCCCTGAGAGGCCCACAGGGATATATCGCTGAATTTGTATCTGAACTTAAAAAAAGAAGAGATTTAGTTGTAAAAAGACTAAACTCAATTCCTGGATTATCTTGTTCTAATCCCAAGGGCGCATTCTACGCTTTTCCCAAAATTGAGACTAACAGATATAGCTCAGATGAGGAATTTGTGCTAAAATTATTAGAAACAAAAGGTGTTCTAACTGTTTATGGTTCAGGATTTGGAACAAAATATGGCAGTGGTTATTTCAGGATGGTGTTTTTGCCAAGTTTACAGACTTTAGATTCTGCATTAAATAAAATTGAAGATTTTATGAGTCAGTAACTCCAAACTGAAAACTTCTTCGGAGTTATCTCAATTATACAATCTGTATCATCAAGTAATTCTTTTGCAGATTTATTTTCAAGTGACCTAAAATATCGTAAAAGAATTCTTTTTGCAAGTTTTGAGACCAAATTTTTATCCAAAATCAGTTTTGCAGAACCTTGTCCAAGCACTCCAAAAATATCCGGAGATCGTATTCCTATATCTATACACAAACCAACCTGTTTGTTTTTTTTGATATTTTTTGCTTTTTCAGTACGAGTATTTGTCCCAATATAGAATTTTTTTGAGTTGTACAGGTACCATACAGGAACAATATGTGGAGTTCCTTTTTGATCAATAGTTGCAAGCCGCAAAACTTTTTGAGTTTCTATAAAGTCATCTCGTTTGGTCATAGTTTTTTCTAAATCCTAGAGCTATCATAAAAACTCCAAAGGCAATCATTCCAAGAGATATTTTTTCATTTGTTATTTCAGAATTTAATAAAAAATCAAATACAAATTCTGGTCCCCAAAGCAAAATTTGTCTAACCAAAACCACTGTCGCCATAATGATGAAAAGAATACCCATTACAGTAAACCAGTTTTTACCACGGCGATAATACTCTGGGCACATAATTTTACAAAATGGATTTATACTATCTTTATTCCCGGGTTCTTCAATTTGTTCTTAATCATTGCATTTAGCAGTAAAGGAGTCACCATTTCAGTAAAATAAGACAATGAACCAGGTCCCAAGTAAATTGGCCGTAAACCTTCAATTTCATTAATTAATTCATTTACAACATTTACCGAATCTTTATCATCACCACAAACAAAGATATCATAATCCAAAACTAGAGTTGGATCTGCTAATTTTTTTTCAGAAATTACATGAAAAGCTGAAACAAGTTTTGATTTATTTTTCATATGTTTTTCAACAAGCTGATATGAATATGGTTTATTTTCTTTAATTGGAATGAACTCAAATCCAACATCAGTTTTTGTCATTGGAACTATTGGTGATATAACAATACAGCTGTCTTTAATTTGTGGAAGCAACTGAGAACAAACCGAATCAATGTGTTCGTATTGAATTGATAGAATCAATACATCACTATCTTTTACAATTGTTTCATTGTCGTTACCAACTATACTGCCACTAATTTGACCATGAACTTCTTTGGCAAGATTTGTATATTCTTGTGCAGATTCAGCAGCTCGCGTTGCATCTCTAGAACCAATCAAAATATCATGTTTTTTACACCATCTAAGTGCGAAACCTTTTCCCATTCCACCGGTTCCACCAACGATACCAATTTTCATCTATTTCAGTCTGGCAATGTTATTATTATCTCTATTTGAAATTCGAGTGAATCTTGGGATCTATTATTTTTTTAAGACATGGTCAAGCAAAAAATAATGTTGAAAAAGTATTGGCAGGTAGAACAGATGGTGTATCGTTAACCGATAAAGGAATTAATCAAGCACAATCTATTGCAAAGTTTCTAAAACCAATGAAAATTTCTGCGATTTATTCTAGTCCAATTGAACGAGCATCAAAGACTGCTGAGATTGTTGCAAACCACAACAAAATTGATTTCACAACTGATGAGAGACTAACAGAACTTGATATGGGAAAATTTACTGGACAACGATATGATAAAATCTTTGAAAAACATGGGAATGTTTTTTTAAAATTTTATGAAGGCCAACTTGAGATTGCTCACAATGGCGTAGAAACATTTGTTGAGGTTAAAAAACGAGTTTTGAGCATGGTTGACCATTTGTTAAAAGAACATCATGATGAAAATGTGGTTCTTGTCACCCATATGGACCCAATAAAATCAATGCTAGCTATTGTAATGGATTTGAAACCACAATCCTTGTTCGAATTAATTATTGCAAATGGCTCTCTTACTGTTTTTAGAGAAGAGGGAACGAAACTTTCAGTTAAAGCAATCAATGCAATGGATCCTGTCCAGTTCGATCAAATATGGTAACTGGAAATCTTAAAAACCCTTAAATAGAAATTTTAGGTCACCACAAATCAATTGGGAATGAGGAGCAAAATTGGGCTACTTGTAGTGTTTACAATTATTTTCATAATTCCAACATTAAATTATGCACTTGCTGCTGGTGATGAACCAGGAAAATACCTTGATCGTAGAGTTGAAATTTGGAACCTTTTTTTTAGGATGATGGTTGTAGCATTTACAATTGGAGCTGTAGTGGCTGGTACTATGATTTGGTTGGTTTGGAGATTTAGAGAATCCAATCCTAACGCTAAACCAACAAAGTACGAAGAAACAGGAGACTGGTAAATAGTTGTCAGAACACGGTAATTGGGCAGAATGGGTGTACATTGGTGTTGTTTGTGCTTTACTTGTTTGGGTTGGAGCCGAAGCATGGAATGTTGAAAGACTGGTTGAACATGTACCAGCAGATGCTGAGGTTATCAAAGTTACAGGCCAACAGTGGTTCTGGTCCTTTGAACATCAAGATGGAACAATAGAAATTGGGGAACTTCATGTTGAGAAAGGTAAAGCCTACAAATTTGAAGTGACCTCAAAAGATGTCATTCATTCCTTTAACATTCATGATTATGTAGTATTGATAGATGCTGTTCCTGGCAGAATTAACATAGTTTGGTTTGCTCCTGATGAAGTTGCTGAGCATGAAATCCAATGTAGAGAATACTGTGGATTGTTACATTATAACATGCGAGCGAAACTCTATGTGGAGGATTCAACTTGACGCTGACGCCTTTTATTATAACCTTCTATTCGTCAAATGGGGATAAAACATGGTACTAGAACTTCAAAAACCACGCCCAATTTGGCAAATAATGTTTTCAACTCATCACACCGATATAGGTTTGCTTTATCTGATTATGTCTCTTGCATTCTTCTTTATGGGCGGTGTACTTGCTTTATTCATCAGAATAGAACTATTCTTACCTGGAACTCAAATCATCGCTGACTCTATGACATTTAACAGAATGTTTACCGTTCACGGCACAACTTTGATTTTTCTTTTCATACTTCCATTTGCATCTGCAGTTGGAAATTACTTTGTACCAATTATGGTTCGATACAAAGATATGGCATATCCAAAACTTAATGCAATTGCATTTTGGATGCTTCCTCCAGCAGGTGCACTAGTTTGGCTGGGATTTGCTGACTTTACGTGGTATGCTCAACCACCATATTCTGTACTCAGTGCACCAGCACCTGCAGCAGACATGTGGATTTTTGGTCTAAAGATAATTGGAGTTTCCCAAGTTCTTGGTGCAATTAACTTTATAGTTACCATTCTAAAATGTAAACATCCTGATTTACCCTTAAGTAAAATGCCATTGATGGCTTGGTCCTTTTTATCTTCCTCATTGATTGTTCTTGTTGCAATTCCTACATTTGCTGCTGCACTTCTAATGCTGCTTACAGATAGACTTGGAGTTTCAGGCTTTTTTGATCCCACAGTTGGGGGGGATCCAATTGCTTATTCA
>JAEHKQ010000018.1 GCA_016838795.1 Nitrosopumilales archaeon | reverse complement strand
TTATGTATATTTAAAAAAATGAAAAAATTTGATGATCTAGTATTTTGGCATTATGCTTAGTCTTGTCTTGGCAGAAACTGCAATTATTGATATAATTGCCACTGCAAGAATCAATGCCGCAATGGTACCAAATTCTGGAATTATAGCACCGTCTATTATTTCTACGTCTATTGAATCTTTGTAGCTAGAACCTACTCCCTGTTGAGCAGTTACAGTATACATGCCACTTTGTCCATATTGAGAACCACCTACTCCAATATCTACCATAAAGTCACCATTTGCTTCCGGCATTATTTGTGCAACAGAAACTATGTTTCCATTTGGTGCAGTAACCACTATCTGGATGGAGTTATTTGTACGATCTGTATGGCCACTTATAGAAATTGTTGTAGAACCTAGGACAGAATTGTCTGTAATTGTCAAACCACTGATATCTTTAGCACCACCTATTATGGGACTAACTTCACCAAATCCTGACTCTAATGTTGAATCGGAAACCGAAGTTGCAGCAGTAGTTCCTCCAGTCACTTCAACTGAAAGTGAGAAGTCGTATAATGTCGAAGATCCTTGTTTAACAGAAATAGTATACATCCCATCCTGCTTCCATAGCTGAGCACTTCCTTGAATATCTGTCATAAAGTCACCATTTGCATCAGGTGATATTTGATCTACCGATATTATGTTGCCATTCGGTGCTTGGACCATAATAGTGATATCGTTATTTCTGACACTCGTATGGCCACTCACTGAAATAGTTGTAGAGCCCTCATCAGCATTTATTGATACTGACATACCAGTTTCCGCATATGCGAAATCTTGAAATGCAAATCCTGAAAGGATAGTTACACTCAGCAAGAAAAATGCGAACATCGTTGTCGGTCTTTTAAGATTCATCTTATCTGAAATGCAACAACGAGAGTATTTATGTATATTTAAAAAAATGAAAAAATTTGATGATCTAGTATTTTGGCATTATGCTTAGTCTTGTCTTGGCAGAAACTGCAATTATTGATATAATTGCCACTGCAAGAATCAATGCCGCAATGGTACCAAATTCTGG
>JAEHKQ010000017.1 GCA_016838795.1 Nitrosopumilales archaeon | reverse complement strand
ATCATGTCTTCTGGACAACAGATTCCACCTTGGTTACAAGAACAATTAATGAAAATGCAGCAATCACAACAAAGTCTTCAATCAATTCATTTACAAAAACAGCAATTAGAAATGGAACAGATTGAAGCCGACAAAGCACTTGAAGAACTAAAAAAAGCATCTGATGATAATACCGTTTACAAACATGCCGGCTCCATATTGATTAAATCTAACAAAACAGATCTTATTGCTGAATTAGAAGAGACAAAGGAGTTAGCCAAAACCCGTTCTATTGTATTATCAAAACAAGAAGAGCGAGTAAAAGAAAGTATCAAAGAACAAGAATCTAAAATTAATGAAATGGTTAAAAGTGCATCAACTGGTGGAACAAACATTCAACAACCACCAAAATCTGAACCTTCCAAATAAAATATTAACAAAAAAATCTATTCTAAATTGTGAAGTTAGACAAATTACGTATCATTATTGATGAGAGAGAACGGAAAAGTGGAATTCCTGATCTTCTTCGAGCAGTTGGAATCAATATTGAAATGAAAACACTTCCAATCGGTGATTATATTGTGGCTCCAGAAACCATAGTAGAAAGAAAGAGCATTCGTGATCTAGTTTCATCTGTTTTTGATGGTAGACTGTTTGATCAATGTAATAGATTAAAGGAACACTACCAGTTTCCAATAATTTTGATGGAAGGCAACGTGGATGAAATTAATGAAATCACTGAAAACCCATTAATCTTTTATGGTGCTGTTTCAACAATTGCGTTGGATTTCAAAATTCCAATAATTTCTACTCCAAGTGCTGATCACACCGCCAAATTGTTGGTATCACTGTGCTCAAGAAAAGAAGCACCAAAAGGCCCTTTCTTGAAAAAAATAAAAAAATCTAACAATGTACAAAAACAGCAACTGACTGCACTTTCAAGTTTACCTGGAGTTGGTGAGAAACTATCAATCAGAATGCTAAAAAAATTTGGTTCTCCATTAAGAGTTTTTAATGCAAACTTGGCGGAATTAACAAAGGTTGAAGGACTTGGAGCTGCAAGAGCAAAAAAAATCAAGAATATGTTAGAGACACAAAGTAAATACCTTAAAAAATCAAATCAAAAAACATTACACGAATCCTAAAAAAATCCTAAATGTTATTTTGTTTGATTAATTTCCTTTTGAGTGAAGTCCCACATAAAGGACATTCCAAGCCTGATTCAAAATTCTTTCTGCAACCAGGACAGTAGTAGACCCAACTTCCTACATCTTTTATACCCGAAGTCATTAATGGTGCAACTCTAAGATTCAGATTTTTTGCTACATTAGAAATTGCAAAATCATCAGTGATTAATTCCCCATCTAGCTGTGCGCACAATGCTATCACAGATATATCCTGCTTGGAAAGCTCATTAAAATCTCCAGTTTTTTTAGACTCATTTCTTACTTTTTCCAAAAACTCTGAATCGGGATCAGAAATTTTTAATCTATTAGTTTCCAATAAAATATTAATTGCGTCATGATTTTTTTTGATATGTTTTATCTCATCAAAAATCAAAGACGTTGTATAGAATTCATTTGAATCTCTAAATGGTATACCAGCGTAAAAAGCACTGGAGTCTAAAATTCTAAAAACCAAGTTTATTCATTTGCCGTAAGCCACGTTTTTTCAGTCTAACAAAAACTGCTTGTTTTTTGTATTTCTTGATAATAATTGGTTCTTCAAAACCTGCTGATTTTACTACTTGAGCATCCATAACAACATTACAATCCTGAGAACAAATCACTTCAATCTTTTCATCAGGAACCACAATTGACTCTAATCTATACACTGGAGCTACAGGAGTAATTATGAGAACATCAAGACTTTCATGTAGTATTGGACCTCCCAAAGAAAGTGAATGACCGGTGGAGCCACTTGGTGTTGCAACTATCACTCCATCCATTTTTTGTTTTACTGTATCGTTTTGAAATTTAATTTCAATTTCAGCAGTCTTGGTAAGATTTTTTCTATTGATAAAGATCTCATTAAGAGCTGGCGGAAATTCTTCCTTTCCACATGATGCCACAACTCTAGTTCTTTTATCTAGGAAAATCTTGCCAGCTAAAATTTGCTTAATAGCAGTATCCACATCCCCCAGAGTTATTTCAGATAATATCCCTCTATTTCCACCTACATTTACAGTAAGTAATGGAATTTCGTTTTCTAAATTTCGAAAAGCTCGAAGAGTAGTTCCATCTCCTCCTAACGTAACAACAAGGTCTAACTTTTCTTTTTTTAAATCCTGCATAGTTTCTACTTTCTTACAACCCTGAACAGAAACAGGTGAAATAGTAAATACAGTAGATTTTTTTGAAAGAAATTTTTTTACCACTTTTTTTGCAGCGTCCTCGGCTTGATTATTACCGAATTTACTTACTACTGCAACTCTGTTTACTTTCAAACAGGAAACATCGCTTTCATCTACTTAAAAATGATAGTTTTAGAGATGGCAATAAAGAAAAACAATTAAAAATAGATACAAACACATAGAATCGATTCGTAATGACTTACGCACATCCAGAAGTATTAGTAGACACAGATTGGGTTGCTAACAATACTCCAAATGGTTCTAGGAAAATTGTTGAAGTAGACTATGATCCTGAAAATGGATATAGAAAAGGTCACATCAAAGATGCTATCTTGATCTGGTGGAAACGTGACATTAATGATCCTTTGACCAGAGACATCATTAGCAAAAAACAATTTGAAGTATTGATGAGTAAAAATGGAATAAAACCTGACACTGAGTTGATTCTTTATGGGGACTTTAACAATTGGTTTGCAGCATTTGCTTTTTGGGTTTTCAAATATTATGGACATGAAAATATCAAAATTATGAATGGTGGTAGAAAAAAGTGGGAACTAGAAAACAAGGGATACACTACTGATGAACCACAAATTCAATCCACCGACTATAAATCTGCTCCACCTGATGAAGGACTGAGAGCATATCTTTTTGACATTAAACGCGCATTGGACAAACAAGATTCAGTAATGGTTGATGTAAGATCTCCAAAAGAATTTTCTGGTGAAATAACCGCTCCTCCTGAATATCCAATGGAGAATGCACAAAGAGGTGGTCACATTCCTGGCGCAAATAACATACCTTGGGCTACTGCTGTTAATGATGCAGATGGGACATTCAAATCAGTTGAAGAACTAAAGCAAATTTATCAATCCAAGGGTGTAACTCCAGACAAGGACGTTATTTGTTATTGTAGAATTGGTGAAAGATCCTCACATTCTTGGTTTGTATTGAAATATCTACTTGGTTATCCAAAGGTTAGAAACTATGATGGTTCCTGGACAGAATGGGGAAACATGATTGGAAACCTTATAGAAAAGTAAGTTGAGTCAAGATCTTCCAATTCTAAAAAAGGGTAATTTCTATTTCATTAAAGATAGTGAAACCCATCTAATTATGGAAGACAAAACTAAGAGGGGGCTCACTGTAAAGGAAAGATCACTTGATGACAAACTGAAGGTAGAAGCTGAAAAAGGAATGATTCATGACATGGATGGAATTGGGCATTGGGTTCCAATTAGATGGTTTTTTCCTAAAAATGAATATGACCTTGACAAGGTTTTGTTCCACGCTGAAGCCATGGAAAAGAAATACACAGAATTACGTGAGCTTACTTGCCCAGAGGACAACGACTAGCTAAGCTTTTTAAATAAATCTAAACAATTCAAATCAAATGTCACTTTTGCTAAAAGATCGAGTCTACACAATGGAATCCCCTACTGCAAAAAGAGGCGTATATCCATTACATGGTTACAAATTGGGACTCTTCAGGCTTCCAATAACACTAGTCGAACCTCTAGAAATTCAATCGGTTCATGATGGTCTCAAAAATACATTTGAGATGGATACTTTTGCAGATAGAATTTATGCTACCTACAAATGGATAGAAAAAAACATGGATGATCCTGATGCGAAGGGATTCGAGCAAGTTGAACTAAGTATAACTGTAGAGATCGTAACTGGAGAAGTAGTTGACATTATCTATCAAATCTTCCCAATAGAAAAATTTGGTGACCCTCAATGGGTCAAAGACTATAGAGGAAAAGCAGACCATTTCGCAAAAATGGTTATGGATACCATTCTTAGAAATACTATACTTGCTGACAAGATGATTGAATCTCTTATCAAAACTGAAAAAATTTCAGAGACTGAAGCATTGAAAAAGTTGCAGGAACTAACTCCACTAGCACAAATTGTCCCAGATGCAAAACCAATACCTATCATAAAAGAAGAAGAACCAGCTTTGGAAGGTAAAGTTGGACAAGCATGGAAAGGTGGTGGAATTAAACCTGGACCTATAGATGCAGAATACAAATCGAAGATGGGACCATCTGCACCACATGTTGTGGCAGACACCAGCGTTACACT
>JAEHKQ010000016.1 GCA_016838795.1 Nitrosopumilales archaeon | reverse complement strand
TTGCGTTAGTTTCATACCAAGGGGATGAAACTCCTGGTAAAAAATTACAAGAAACCGGAAAAGTTTCAACAAGAGGTCATGATATGAAGGTTTCAGCTGAAGTAAAACAATTTGAGTTTTCAGGTCATGGAGACAGAAATGATCTTTTTGATTTAATCAAAAATATCAAAGGTAACCCAAAAGTTTTGACTGTACATGGGGACAATGAATCATGTGTAAAATTTGCTGAGGAAATCACCGAAAAATTTGATCTTGAGGCTCATTCGCCCCAAGCAAATGAAGTCGTAGAAGTTTGACATGCTAAAACAATTTTCGATTAATGTTGATTATAGCATAAACAGTGGTCAAGTTTTTCTATGGAAAAAAGATGGAAACACTTGGTATGGAATAAACGGCACAGATATTTTAGCCATAAAAGAAAATCCTTTTGAAATTAACTCATTTTCTCAAAGAACTTTGGATTTTTTTAGGGAGCAAGATGAATTTGAAAAAATCATTCAGAGTGTTTCAAAATATTTAGTAGTCAGAAAAGCGGTAATGTTATTTCCTGGTCTTAGATTATTACGTCAAGATCCTTTCCAATGTTATATTTCTTTTATCATATCATCCAATTCAAGTATTCAAAAAATAAAAATGAATTTACAACTATTATGTAGAAAATTTGGAAAAAGAATTGTCTTTGGGAAAAAAGAATTTTACTTATTTCCTGAACCGAATAAACTTGCAAAAGCAACAAAAAATGATCTTCTAAATTGTGGTATAGGTTATAGGGCTAAGGCTGTAAAAGAAGCATCCCTCGCAGTTACAAAGAGACAGATTGATTTTAATTTATTGAAAAAAACCAACTATAAAAATGCAAAAGATGCTCTTTTAGAAATTTTTGGAATTGGAAATAAGGTTGCTGATTGTATAATGCTATTTTCACTTGATAAGCTAGATGCATTTCCAATTGATCGATGGGTGTTAAGAATTTTAAAAAAGTATTATGCTGAAAAATTTCAGTTTGATGGAAAATCGTTGACAGAAAAAAAATACAACGAGATACATGAAAAAATTGTGAATCATTTTGGTCCATATGCTGGTTATGCTCAACAATTCCTTTTCAAAATGGAAAGAGATCTTAATCAAAAAAAATGGTTGTAAACCCTTAAAATAGTAAAATATTTCCAGATTTTTGGGCCCGTAGCTCAGCATGGATAGAGTGTTGGACTTCTAATCCAATGGTCGAGGGATCGAAGCCCTCCGGACCCATTTTTCTCAAAAAAATTTTGTTTAACATTTTATGATTTTTATTTTGGTAAAGGAAAAATAGATGTTCTTCCAACCTTTTTAGATGGGAAAAGAGTCTAAACCTAGAAAAAAAAAATTATCTATGAAAACAAGATTGATAATTATTCTTGTAATGCTTGTCTTAGTAAATCTAATTTTTTATGTAGGATTTGACAACTCGGATGATTCTATAGATGAAGATAAAATTGAACAAGAAAGTAAAATAATACTTGATGAATTCAGCAAAGAGCAACAATTTTTCAAATTTAATCCTCCCACACCCTAAACGTGGTTCTCAAATAACTCTAAAATTTATCCAAAAATTTTGATTAAGAGATTTAATAGTAATGATGCATTTGGCGCTGTTCTAACCCTTCTTGTTCAAAGTGGTTGTGGGCTTTGCCACCATCTTTGTGGGCATGAACCGTTCCATCTATATGGCAATGAGTATTATCAATCAAGTCCTTCATAAACACGTCATCTACCCTCATTATCATATTGGTAACCTCAACTCCAGTTTTGATTACTTGCTCTTTTACTACTACAGGCTCAATTACTCGCTTTGAAAAAATTTGAGAAACTTTCCGGTTTGTAGAGTCAATGCCTATCCACTCAAATTTTCCATTTGAAAATTTTGCATGTTTATTTCGTAATTCAATTAATGTATCAATTGTATCCATTCCCACATTTCTTGCAAGAGTGATTGGAATTTCTTCCAATGCTTCTGCAAATTTTTGAATTACAATTTGTTCTCTACCGTCTATCTCAAGTGCCCGTTCACTAATCTTATGTGCAAGTATTGCTTCTGTTGAACCCCCTCCACCAACAATAAGAGGTTTTTCAATAAAATCACGAAGAACATAAATTACATTCAAAGCTGTTCGGTGGAATTCATCTAGATATTGTTTGGAATTAGCTCGAAGTAAAAGAGTTACAGAGCGAGGATTCTTGCAACCGTCAATGAATACCATTTTATCACCGCCGACATTTTTTTGATAAACTTTTTTGGCTTTTCCTAATTCATCAGTTGAAATATTTTCCAAGCTTTTGCACGTTTTGGCACCAGTGGCCTTTTCTACCCACCAAAGATCATTTGCCTTCACCCTCCGCATGGAGATTATTTCAGCTTTTGCAAAGCATTCTTGAGCAAGTGAATCAATACCCTTCCTTGATATTACTACATTAGCTCCAGAGTCGATTATTTTCCTAACTTTAGCAATTATATCGTTTGATTCTTGATCTAAAAATAGACTCATCTGCTCTGGAGAACTAATAGCAATTTCTGATTCTGTTTTGGTCCGAAATGTTTCCAAATTTTCATTAGTTAAAAGAATTTTTGCGTTTTCTATTGATTGTGGCATTGCATAATTATCAATTGTTTTATCAATCACAACACCTTTGATTAGCTCAATATCTGATACGTTTCCAGGTTTTTCTTCAATCTTTATATCATCTACGTCAATTTGATTTTTTGTAAAATTAGTGATAGTACAAATGGCATCTATAATCATACTTGCGATAGGAATATTGTCTGAAGACAGATTGAATAGTGTTTTACCTTGCAAACATGAAATTGCAAGATCATGCATAATACTTCTATCAGTAGAATCTGATTTTTGAGCAATGTTAGATAATATTTCTAATGCAAATTCTTGACCTTGTTCATAACCACGAGTAATTATTGCAGGAGGAATTCCAATGTCTAGTAATTCATTAGCCTTTTTCAATAAAGCACCTATCAATATGGCAACTGTTATAGTGCCATCACCAACGTTGGTATCTACAGCATTTGCACCCTCAATGATCGCCTTCGCAGCGGGATGATCAACATCAATTTTTCTTAAAAATGCTCCACCATGTTTTGTAATTGTTGTATCACCTTGAATGTCAATATACACTTTATCTAGTCCACGAGGTCCAAAAGATGTTTTTATGACATCTGTTAGTAATATGCCAGCTTGTAAATTATATTTTCGAGCAACTTGTACCCCAACTCTAGCCACATCTTCATTTAACAGTTCAGGATATTTCAAGAATTGAATTATGTGTAATGATTATTAAAATCTATCATCAAAAAATTCAAGCGATCAAAAAATTATAAAAAATTTTTTACAATCTATCTTTATTCTTTTCTAGTTTTTTTAGACAAATGGCTGTATGTTAATTGCTGGATTGTTGATATCGAATTGTTTATTTTATCGATAGAGTTTGATAGAATTCGTATCACTACTCCAGAACTGTTTGGAAGGTGAGAACACCCTATCAAAGAATTTGTTTTAAAAAGTTCATAGATTTGAAGACATAAATTTTCAGAGTCAATTTTCTGAGAAACAATGTAAATTGTAGAGTAAAGATTTTGGTTTCCAAAAAGAGAATTAAATTTTGTTTTATTATTTTCGGGCTCAAGGTTAGAGGATTCAGAAAAAAGTATCCTACTATTTTGATCTGTGCAGTTCAACCGTAATCTAACAGAATTAAAATCAAATTTTTCCCCATATGCAATTCTACCTGCACATATAATCTCAGAGTAAATTAGAGTTGAACTCTCATCAATTCTAATATTGACATTCTGGAAGAATTTTGCATGTTTATGGGGAATAATTTGTTTTGGTAAATATTCTAGAAAACTGTCTTTTTCTACCAAAATTTTGACATGTTGACAGCAATTTTGATTTTCTGATTTATAGATTTGAGTAGCTGCCTGAGTTGTTACATAGGTCTCGGTATTCTTTCTTGCAGTGATATCAATTTTCAAAGTGTCACCTTGTAACATACCACCAGCAGAAGACATTAGGTAAATATGGGCTTTTTTTGGATTAGTGGGATCAGAATACAATGCCCTTTGAACAAGTATAGGAGATTTTGTTTTCAAATTTTTAATAAAAGTTTTTGAATTCTTATCTGATGCCAGTTCAATGTTGGCAAATCCATCCATGCCACCATGAATTAATTTGTTTTTTTGATAGAGTTGAGTAGACGGTTCCATAGTTTTCAACTTACTTGTCTACTGTACTTTTTAGAAGTTCTTTGTCAAATAACAAATCACTAATTATTCGGTCTGCTAATTTTTCAATGCCTTCACCAGTTTTGCAATTTAAAAATTGATATGGTTTATCAATTCGAATTTTTTTTGCATCTCTTTCCATATCATCTAGGTTAGCTCCTACATGTGGAGCAAGATCAGTTTTGTTAATTACTAAAAGGTCACAAGTTTGAATTCCAAGTCCACCTTTTCTTGGATACTTGTCTCCTCCGGATACATCAATAATGTAAATAAAATAATCAGCTAGTGCAGGACTAAATGTCGTCATAACATTATCTCCCCCACTTTCAATTATTATCAGGTCGAGTGTTGGATCTTTTTGTTGAATTTCTTCTATTACTGCCAAATTTATTGTAGGGTCTTCTCGCACAGCTGTATGAGGACATCCTCCTGTAGCTATTCCAATAATCAAGTCTTCAGGCATTAATTTAGACTCTGTTGCCAAAGTACGCTTCATTCGTTCTGCATCTTCCTTTGAAATGACATCATTTGAGATTATTCCACATCTGATTCCTCTTTTTTTGAGAACTGGTACTAGAACCTCTATGAGCCTTGTTTTTCCAGAGCCAACTGGACCTCCGATTCCAAGTTTTGCTGTATTAGTTTTTTTTGAAGATTGCATAAGTTCATCCATGAATTTTATGTCATAAACATCCTTGATTCGTTACGTTCGTGATTCATCTGATAGATTTCAGTAAGAGGAGTTAATTGCCAAATATCTTCTAAGTTTTTTTCTTCATTAGTTAAAATGAGTTTGTTAATTGGTTCTGCAAGTAATTTTAAAATTTTTTGTGCATCAAGATGTTGTATTAATCCTAAACGAATTGCAGCACTTACAATACTTGAACTAAACGAATAAAGTAACATTCGTGTAATACTTTCTAGTGGGATACCAAGACAAACGGCACCAACTGCTAGAATTACAGGATATGTACCTGGAGTTTCTTTTGATTCAATTTTTTTATTAAATTCATATAAAAAATCAGAATTATCATGATTTTCCATCATATGAATAATAGAGTTTAAAACTTGTTTTCCAGATCTAGTTGATGAATTTCTAATTTCTTTTGCAAATTTCATGGAATAATATTTCTTATCAATATTTACTACAGTGTTTAAATCATTATTTTTCACTCCAGTTAAAGCAAATGAAAGAACTGTACAGTCACAAGGATAAATTTGAAATTCAATTTGTTCTATGATAAAAGTTAGAACGTCATTCCAATTTGTTATTTTTTTATTGTTAATTAATAGTTCTAAACCACTAGACATACTAAACATTCCTGATGGAAAAAACGAGTCTGAAAGTTGCATTAAATGATACTCATGGTTTGTGTTCATGTACATTCATTTCTCCATGTGGTTCGAAGATTCTTTCTTCAATTTTCATATCTATGTAATCAATAATACCTGAAAACAGTTTCTTGAATATATCAAGCTCGGATTCTGCTAAGATTGGAAAAATAATTTTGTTATCTTCGATCTGAATTGGGCGGTGTCGATTGCCTATAATATGACCTAATAAAATTAGAATTTCTTCAAAATTTGCCTCAATTTTATCCTTTTTTTTGACTGAAATTACCTTTTCAGGATTTTGCTGGATGATTATAAATTTGTCAGAATTTGATATCAAAACATCTCCATTTTGTATTTTAGTACCCGAATTGAGAACAATTCCTACATCAGTTCCTTGGTTTGTTTTTGCTCGCAGTCTGGTTTTTTCCAAATCCAAGCGAGATATTTTTATGGTTTCAAAACTATTGGTTTTATTTACTTGATCGAATTTTTCATTCCACTCTTTATCATGAAAAATGTTTCCTAATATAGAATAAATTGTAATCATTATCTTAGATTTCTTTAATTTTCTTAATATTTTTTTAATTCAAGACTATTAACAATATTTTTTAGGTATTAGTATGACAAGTTAATTGTATTATCAAAATGATGCTAACGCCAAGAGAAATTGACAAAATGTATGTATTTTTAGCAGCAC
>JAEHKQ010000015.1 GCA_016838795.1 Nitrosopumilales archaeon | reverse complement strand
ATTCATAACCATTGGGCCACGAGTTAATCCACCATATCTTGCTGTTTCACTGACACGTCTCCACATTCCATTGATTCCGTATCTTTGAATCAAATCTACAATTAATTTTAATTCGTGTAAAACCTCAAAGTATGCAATTTCTGGTTGGTATCCAGCTTCAACAAGGGTTTCAAATGCATTAATCACCATAGATGCAGAACCACCACAAAGATCAGCTTGTTCTCCAAACCAATCTGTTTCTACTTCTTCTTGAAATGTTGTCTTGATTACTCCAGCTCGTGTACTTCCAATTGCTTTTGCAATTCCAAGTGTTCTATCCCACGCTTTTTTGGTGTAATCTTGATGTACTGCAACAATTGATGGTGTTCCAAATCCTTGTTGATATGTTTCACGAACTTTGGAACCAGGCCCTTTAGGCGCTACCATAATGATATCGACATTTTTTGGAGCCTCAATCCATTTCCAGTGAATTGCTGCTGCGTGTGAAAAGTATAATGCGTTTCCTTCTGAAAGATTAGGTTCAATCTCTTTTTTGTACACCTTAGCTTGTACCATGTCAGGAATTAGAACTTGAATGATGTCAGCTGCTTTGCATGCTTCAGAAATTGACATAACTTTATGGCCATCAGCTTTTGCTTTTTCCCAGCTGGATCCGCCCTCCTTTACTCCAATAATTACATTCAAGCCGGAATCCCTCATGTTGTTGGATTGGGCGTTTCCTTGAATTCCATATCCAAGTACTGCTATTGTTTCGTTTTTGATAGGTTCTAAGCTTACCTCATCATCTTTCCATATTTTTGCCATAAATAGGACTCAAAATCTTGCAAATATTAACCATAAAATTTGAATTATAATCAGCTTTTCAGATAGTAATAATTTTGTTGCAAGACAAGCATCTAACATTAGTTTTTCCGCTTTTTAGTCGTTCAAATTTTTTGGAGCCGCATTTAGGACAAATTGGACACGCACGTAGTTTCTTCATTTTAGTAGTCTGTTGGTTTAGTGTCAGAGCTTGAAATAGTTTGTAATCGTTTAATCCCATTAATTTTTTCAATTATTGAAGCTATGGCAGGCGGAACATAATCCTTCCATTCTTTGTTTT
>JAEHKQ010000014.1 GCA_016838795.1 Nitrosopumilales archaeon | reverse complement strand
CTTTGAGCCTGCCAGCCTTGCTGCAGCTTCATATTCTCCAAAGGTTGGAATTGGAATTAACACTGACGTTTTTTTGTTTAAAAATGCTTGACAGAAATTGTAAATGATTTCAGTTGCTCCATTCCCAATTACAATCTGATCAGATGGAATCTTAGTATACCATTTGAGAGCCCTTTTCAGATTTATCGAGTCTGAATCAGGATACTCTGAGATGGAATCTAGCTTACGCTTAAGAAATCTTCTGACCATTGGTGGAGCCGCGAGTGGGCTAATATTTGAGCTAAAGTCAAGGAGATCGCTCGGAGGCTTTTTGATTGAATAAGGTCCTCCATGTGAAACAGGCTTATGAAAGACAACTGCTTTGTTTATTTTCACGTAAAGAAATACAATAAAGGATTATTAATTGATCCTGAAGCAATTGCTTCGTGAAAAAGAAAGTAGCGATAATTGGTGTAACAGGTGCAGTTGGACAAGAGTTTGTACAGACTCTAAAGAATCATCCATGGTTTGAAGTGACTCAAATCGCAGCTTCTGAACGATCTGCCGGTAAAAAATACGTCGAAGCGATTAGCGATCCAAATAGTGGTATTGTTTCTTGGGAAATCGGTGGAGAAATTCCAGATTATATCAAGGAAATGACTGTCAAAAATATTGATCAAGTTGATGTTTCGCAATTAGATCTGGTTTTTTCTGCTGTTGAATCAGTAGCTGCTAGGGAAATTGAAGCAAAATTTGCTGCTGATATTCCTGTAATTAGTACAAGTTCTGCTTTTCGATATGAAGAAGACGTACCAATTTTAATTCCAGGAATAAATGATGAACAAGCTGAACTATTAGAATTTCAGAAAAAAAATAGGAATTGGAAGGGATGGATTGCGCCACTTCCCAATTGCACAGCTACTGGTTTAGCTATTACTCTAAAACCACTTTATGAAAAATATGGAGCAAAAAAAGTTTTGATGACTTCAATGCAAGCAATTTCAGGAGCTGGACGTACACCGGGGGTTGCTGCAATGAATATTACTGATAATATTATACCCTACATTCCTAATGAGGAAGAAAAAGTTCGCAAAGAAACACGAAAGATTCTTGGTAAATTAAAAGATGGGAAGATAGAAGATGCAGATATCAGAGTTAGCTGTACTTGTACAAGAGTACCAGTAATTGATGGTCATACTGAATCAGTTTTTGTTGAAACTAAACAAGATATTGATCCTGATAAAGCAAAAGAGCTTTACATGGAATCTAACAAGAGTATCTCGGTAGCTGGTTTACCTTCTGCTCCTGAAGAATATTATGCATTTCATGAAGACCCGACAAGACCACAGCCACGAATTGAACGTGAGGTTGGGGGTGGTATGACCACAACAATTGGTCGAGTAGAGAAAGAAGAGTTGTTTGACCATGGGCTAAAGTACGTGTTATTCTCACACAACAAAAAGATGGGCTCTGCAAAAGGCGCAGTATTGTTAGCAGAAGTGCTATACAAAAAAGGTAAAATCTAAACTTATTTTGCAAAAATTTCAATAGAAAACATATAAGTTACAAAAATCTGTACGGATCAGGCGATTCTAGGTGGCAAAGATTGATGATTTAGATCTTACCATCCT
>JAEHKQ010000013.1 GCA_016838795.1 Nitrosopumilales archaeon | reverse complement strand
TTTGGGTCACCTTGAATTACTTTATCAAGGGATTGTAGAGCTTCTTGTGTTCTTTCTAGTTTGTATAATGTTGATCCCTTATGAAATTGTGCAACAAGATTTTCTGGTTCTAGAGCTAAAGCTTTATTAAAAAGTGATAATGCTTTCTTAAAATCATTGTAATTTAACATTGTTATTCCTTCGTTAATAAAATGCCAAGAATTTTTTGAAGTGTTAAATAACATTATAATTTTTTATTTTGATCCCATGTTTATAGTTATGACGTACATTACGTACAAGCGATCTACGTTATTGTTATAACAGATTACTGTTTGTTTAAAAAACAAAAACGTATTTTACCTAGACAAACTTAATTATCAACTCGCTGTTTTTGGTTTGAACAATTATGGGCATGGAGTTTTACGGTGACGATTACCAAGGAGCTGACGTTGCGCCATTTGTTGGGATTAGTACATTCTTACACTTACCATGGATACAATCACATGCAGAGTTAATTAAAGCAAATCCTGACGTTGCAATTATTGGTGAACCATTTGATTTTGGTACAACAATTCGACCAGGTGCTCGTTACGGTCCACGTGCAATTAGAGCAGCGTCAACAATACCTTCTCCACCATACATGCGCTTCAACATAGAAACAGGTGCTGATCCATTCGGTACCTTTAGAACTATAGATTATGGAGATGTAACTGTATCACCTGGTGATGTTATACGGTCTCATAAGTCTATGACACAAAAGGTTAAGGAAGTGCTAGATAATGATGGAATTCCTGTCATGCTTGGAGGAGATCATTCAATTACCTTTGCTAACGTTAGAGCCTTTGCAAAAAAATACAAAAACATTGGAATGATTCACTTTGATACTCATGCAGATTGTGCTCCTCAAGGATTGACTGGTTTCAAGTATGATCATGGTGCCCACATTAGACGAATCATGGAAATGGGTTGTATGAAAGGTAAAAATTATTCACTAGTAGGTCCGCGAGGCTATTGGCCAGGACCTGACTTGTACAAATGGATGTCAGACAGTGACTTTCAGTGGTTTACTATGCTTGATGTTGAAGAATTAGGAATTGATTTGATTGCAAAGGAAATTGCTGATAGAGCAAATGATGGAACAGACGCGGTTTATCTAAGTTGGGATATTGACTCTTTTGACCCAGCATATGCACCTGGAACAGGACAGCCTGAACCTAACGGCCTAACATCAAGGGAAGGAATGAGAATGATGAGATTGTTATCAACTTCGTTTGATCCTGATAGATTTGCAATGGATCTTGTTGAGATTGCACCAGCTTATGATGTGAGTGATCAAAGTTCTTACAGTGGAGGAATTACATCAGGACTTGGTCAGAGACTAATTGTCGAGATGTTAGCTGGCTTGTCACTTACAAAAAGAGGATTAAAGGAAGGTAGTCCCATTAGACCACACAAGTATCGTGGAACTGGTAACACATATGATTTTGGAAAGGGCTCCCACGCAGAAATTCCGAAACGAGATTGATACTCATTAATACATTTGTTAAGGGAGATCCAGACGTTCCTCCAATAACACCAAAATTTGAATACGATTCTAGCTCAGAAAAAATTTTCTTAAATGGAGTCAATATAATAAAAGACCGACTGGCTAAGAATTTGAGAATCAATCTGTATGAGACGCTTATGCTATATTGCGCATACATTGTATCAGAATTGCGTTCTGGTAAGACAGTTGCAAGCATACAAGAAAATGCAAATCGTGTCCTATCTCCAGATAAAGTAATGATAGGGGTTCCAGAATCTATTAGAAAAATAGTTTTTGATGTGATTATTGATAATAGACCAAAAGAAATTGTGACGTTTGAGGAACCCATTCCAATTAGTAATTACATTCTTGTTCACAAAAGTGAAGATGATTAAAAATGTTTGAAGAAATTTTAACCCAGATTCAATCACTGACACCTGCTCTTGTTTTAACACTTGGACTTGTCATAGGACTAAGGCATGCATTTGAACCAGATCATATAGCAGCAGTTAGCACTCAGATTTCCATACAAAAAAACAATTCACAGTCACTAAAACAGAGAATCATGGAAGGAGCCTTCAAATCATCACTAATTGGAGCAATTTGGGGAGCCGGGCATACTACCACTCTTGTTTTGATTGGATTATTAGTGTATGTTTTATCAATTAATATTCCAGAGGTTTTTTTTAGTGGTTCAGAATTTCTTGTAGGAATAATGCTGATCTTTCTTGCTTTTACAACGCTTTCAAACAAAAAATTATTCAAAATTAAACACATGCATCCACATACACATGAAGGTAGTATTGTTCACACTCACCCACATGAACATGATGGTGTACATAAACACACTCACAAATCTTACCTGATTGGTTGCATACATGGCCTTGCTGGAAGTGGAGCTTTAGTAGTTGTGGCTGCAGCAGCTCTTAATAGTGTTCAAGAGGTTTTGAGTTTTATTTTGATCTTTGGTTTTGGTTCAGTAATTGGAATGGTTTTAGTAAGCAGTTTAATTGGTATACCATTTGCTTTGTCAAAAAAAACTTCTTCATTAAACCAAACACTAAGATTTGTTACTGCCGCTGTAAGCTTTCTTATAGGATGTACAATAATTTATGAAGTTGCCTTTGTTGAAAAATTATTTAATTTTTAGAAATTTTATCTCTTCAACTTACAAAATTATTTATTTGCTGCATTTGTTAGTTGGATGTGAAAGATATAGAATTAAGGTTAGATTCAACTAAAATTCATCCGAATTCTGAAATAAAAGGTAATGTAGTAGTAACATATCCTGGAAGATATGATGGAGTGGTAATTAATATACAAATTCTCAACTCCAACGAGCTTATCATTTACAAATCATATAACGACAAGCAAATTTCCCAGAATGTTTCTAGGCTATTTATTAGTAAAGATTCCATGCCTGAAAACAAGGCAAGTTTTACTGCTGTAATTGAATTTGAACCAAAAGAAACTCATGATGTAAAGTTTCGTGCTTCTATTATAGAACAACACAAAGAAATTGAGAGCGATGTTTTGTTTGCGAGGTTTTCAGCCTAGAACCTTTGTTTTGTGACAATAAGGGTTCCTGTCATCCATGGGTGAGGTTCACAATGATATTCAATTTCATGGCTCTCAGTGAATAGAAACTCGTATTTTTCTCCTGCCTTTACAACTCCAGAGGAGCCGAATGGGCCACTGTATGAATCAGCTATACTATGATCAGGTGTAACAGTATGAGGAGTGTCGTCATCATTGATCCAGATAACGTGATTATCTATTCC
>JAEHKQ010000012.1 GCA_016838795.1 Nitrosopumilales archaeon | reverse complement strand
CTGACGCAGCCGGAACATACACTGCAACAGTGTTTGTTTGGGAGAGCGTTAATAATCCAACCGCACTATCACCACCAACTTCAGTAGACATTTCTGTAAGTTAAGACTAGAAACTTCAAACTATCCCCCTTTTTTCTTTTTTTTCAAAAACACAAACTAACGATAGTTGTCAAAAACAAGATCATTTTATCAGAAGTAATATGTATGAGACAGTCCCCATAATGACAAATTGAAAATAATTTTTATTCTTGCACTAATTGTACTAATTTCATCAAGTTTTATTCCAAAAGCTTCAGGAGTAACTCTTGAGCTATTCACTGATAATGTGGTTTACACCGATGGGAAACCACTTTTTGTTTATGGTAATGCATTACCAAATGAAAATCTAATTGTACGATTATTTGCTCCAGATGGAACTATTGCAAAATTTGATCAAATCACTGTAGATAAGGAAGGAATGTACAATCATGTTTTACTTACCTGGCCTGAATCCTCTACAACCTTTCCATATGGGACATATACTGTAGAAGTAATCAGTAGTATTCAAGACGGAATATCAAAAAAAATTAATGTAAAATTTACCTCTACTACTGAACTTGTTGACGTTCCAGTAGAACGGCGAGTCAACACACTAGTTTTTGCCCCCGAAAATGCAGCAGTAAACACTCTATTTAGAATTTTTGTACAAATTACAAGTGATGGCTTACTCGTTGGCGGTGATCCCTCCAAATTACTAGAAACATCTCACGCCCATCTTCCAAATGATCAAGTACATAGTCTTTCAACATCATTTCAAACACTTCATCCAGGGCTTTATTTCGTAGATTATACAGCAACTAGTGAAGGTACCTACGTGTTTCACATTGTAACTTTTAGCCAAGGAACCATCTCACATGGTTCGGCAGCAACAAATGTTCTAACTCAAGATATCAGCGGCATATCAAATCAAATTTTAAGATTAAATTCAATTTTGGATGAAACATCAGGCGAGCTTGACAAATTAAAATCAGAAATTGAGGGATTTGGCTCTACCCTGGAAAAAGCAAGTAGCAACATTGACACCAGCGTTTCTTCAATTTCATCATCGGTCACCAACATTGAAGAAGCTTCACTTCAGCTAAACTCATTATTCTTTCCAATAGTTGCATCAATTGGAATAATAGTTGCATTACAAATTGTAATTCTGGCAAGAAGAAGATAGTTATAATAATGTAGATAAATTTATTCAATTATGCCCCTGGCGGCACTTTTTTTATTAATTATTCTGCTTGGCTCATTATTTGTTAACAATTCATATTCCTTTTTGGGAGGTGATCTTCCTCAACAATATCAACAAAACTCTCAGCTAAAACTTGAACATACTTCTGGCATCGTGAAAATAAATTCAATTCCAATTGAAAAACAAGATCAACTTAAAAGATATTTG
>JAEHKQ010000011.1 GCA_016838795.1 Nitrosopumilales archaeon | reverse complement strand
TCTGTATTTGAATGGCATTGCTGGAATGACTTCTTCTATGTATACTTTGTAATGATCAGGACAGAATTTTAGAGTGATCCTTGTTGGTTCTTTTCCTTTTGTATTTACTTGTTTTGTAAAGTTGATCTGTTCTCTAATGTACTCATGCTTAGGACACGGACAATCTTTTCCTCTAGGGTGTTTGTATGCAGGTGTATTTTTCCAGTCAAATTCTGGATATTCTTTTTCAAAATCATCCATTGATTATTTAGTCAAATCTGTGCATATAAAACTTGGTCAATTTTTGAATAATTCAAAGCTAAACAAACTATTCCACGAACGATGATGATCAAAATATAAATAAACTACACATAGAGTAAAGGAATTACATGGCTACTAAACGCAAAACAAAGGCAAAAAGACGAACAAAGGTAAAAAGACAAACAAAGGTAATAGGACAAACAAAGAAAGACTTAGAATCAAAAATTGCACAACTAGAAGCCAAATTATCAAAGCTTTCATCTGAGGTAAGTGGTAAAGCAGAGGCTCAGAAAGCACCACCTCCACCACCAAAACCAGAAGTAAAACCAGAAGTAAAACCAGAAATTAAGGCTTCTCCAAAACCAGCAGAAGAAAAAGCTGCACCACCTGCTACTTTAGCACAGGCTTTGGAGAATTTGTGGCAGAACTATCCAATGTCAAACACGCATGACTTTAAGACAAAAGTAACTGGTTTTTCACCAAATCCGAATCGATATTTTGGTAGAAGAATTGCGCCAGAAGGTACAGCTCCTAGCCAGGATTGGAATCTACAAAAAGCTGTAGTTACTGGATATACTGCCTGTTCGAATCAATACTTTGCCACGCGGGCAAGAATGGCATCTCATCCAGCTGACAAGAACTTTAATGGTTATGGATTACAGATTGAAGGCGCAATAGCTCAAACTCAATCAGCTCCACCCCCACCTCCACCACCACAACCACAGGTTCAACAAACAACTGCAAGTGCAGGTGGCAGCAAGAGTTCAAGACAAGCAGAGCTTGAAGCATACGAGAAAGACTATATGGCTAGATTAGAAAACCAAGCGCAAGAACAAGCTAAAGCACAAGCCGCCACAGCAGAAGCAGCTGCAAAAAAAGGCGCACTACCTAAAGGCTCCTAAACT
>JAEHKQ010000010.1 GCA_016838795.1 Nitrosopumilales archaeon | reverse complement strand
ATTTTTTTTTCCTATCTTCAACTAAATTTTTAATTATATTATTTACTGATTTTGCAAGAATTAATTTTTCATTTTCATTCAAAGTTAAGAAAATCTCAAGAATGCCATCCAAATTGAAAGCAATAAATTTTTCAGGAGAACCTATGATTTCAAATACATATTTTGAGAATAATTCATTTCTTTGTTCTTCACTGAAAGTGGCCAAGACTTGAAGCCAAGTTTTGAAAAGTTTGGAAAAACTAGGAAATGGAATTGTAGGGCCAGCCTCTAAGGCATTGCTAATTACCTCTTTTTTGTCCTGATCTGACATTGAAAAAAACTCTATCAATCTTTTCTTTAAAATCGGTTTTCTAAGAAAATCAGGTAGACTAGCAAGGTTAACAATAATATTTCCTGCATAGTTTGGTTCTGTCAATATTGTAGTCCCATAAAATTCGGTATTAAATCGTTCAAAAAACACTCTACGTTAAAATACGCGATTCTCAAACTCACCAATATGCCTTCGACAGTAGTAGTTGGTGGTTTTTTTGGTGATGAAGGTAAGGGAAAAATTATCTCCTATCTCGCATTGAAAGATAATCCAACAATTGTAGTTAGAGGGGGGGCTGGTCCAAATGCTGGTCATACTGTCATGGACGGCGACAAAATTTATAAAATTCGAATGTTGCCAAGCGGGTTTTTAAATAAAAATGCTAAAGTCCTGATTGGTCCTGGCGTTGTAATAAATCCTGAAGTATTGCTAAAAGAGATTAAGGAATTTGGAGCCTCTGGAAGGGCATTTGTTGACAGACATTGTGGAATAATAGAAGAAACACATATTCAACGAGATTCATGTGGAGATCTTAAAGAAAAAATTGGCAGTACAGGTTCTGGTACAGGCCCAGCAAATGCTGATAGGGCAATGAGAACTCTAAAACTTGCAAAGGATATACCATCACTCTCAAAGTTTATTGTTGATGTTCCACAACTAATCCACTCAGCCTTGGAATCTAATGAGAACGTTCTCGTTGAGGGTACGCAAGGAACTTTTCTATCACTATGGCATGGGACGTATCCTTATGTTACCTCAAAAGAAGTAACAGCTTCAGGCATATGTGCTGATGTGGGATTGGGACCAACAAACGTAGATGAAGTCATTGTTGTTTTCAAATCATAT
>JAEHKQ010000009.1 GCA_016838795.1 Nitrosopumilales archaeon | reverse complement strand
TCTTAAACAATTTCGACCCTCAAACTTACTAGTTTATGGTAAACCAGGAACAGGAAAAACACTAGTAGTTAGAAGAATTTTATCAAAAATTCAAGAGAGGGTGGAGAAAACTAATTTCCCAATTAAACTAGTATATGCAAATTCAAAGGAGGAAACAACCCTTTACGGATTGTTAATCAATTTTGGAAGGCAGTTGGGGCTAAACGAAAAGGAACTTCCTTCCACCGGCCTATCAATCAGTGAAGTCTTCAAAAGACTTCTTCATACCATTGATCAAGGTAAACTAAACACAGTTTTTGTTATAGACGAGATTGATTTCCTAGCACACTTAGTCTCCAAAACTGGAAACGATATTCTCTACCAACTAACCAGAGCCAATGACAGACTCCAAAATGGATCCTTAACACTTGTTGGGATTTCTAACGATCTTACCTTCAAAGAAAGACTTGACCCACGGGTCATTAGCAGTCTGGGGGAGGAGGAGGTTGTATTTACCAATTATTCGGTAGATCAAATTCATAAAATCCTTGAAGACAGAATCCAATCCGCATTTGTAGGAGACGCCGTCGAGAAATCCGCCCTAAATCTATGTGCTGCTATGGCCGGCAGAGAACACGGAGATGCTAGAAGAGCAATTGATCTTTTACGCGTTGCAGGAGAGATAGCTGAAAGAGAACAACAAGACAAAGTTACCGAAGAACACGTCAGACAAGCATCTCAAAAAATTGAGGAGGATAAAGAAACAATCGCATTACAATCATACCCCCTTCATGAAAAACTAGTAATTTTAGGTGTGATGAAGGCCAGCGGCGCATCTACAGGGGAAATCTATACTGCCTACAAAGATCTATGCAAAATTGTTAGGCAAAAAGAACTCACCCAAAGACGGGTTACCCAAATGCTTAGTGAAATAGAGCTATCTGGTATCATTTCAGGAAGAATAATTCACCAAGGCATTCACGGCAGAACTAAAAAATTCAAACTTACAGTTTCGCCAGAAACCATTAAACAAACTCTAAAAAAAGATCTTACTCTGGAAGACATTATCTAAAACTAGATTTTGAAATCTTGATGGTAAACTTTGAAGGTTTTCAAATTTACAATTACAGCCAAACCTGGGGTGGGTGTGAGCCCAATACTTGCTTGAAATGGAGTCTGTTTTTGCCAAGTTCCGGAATTCAATAATAAAACACCACGATACATATCAAAACCTACAATATGGACATGACCAACATGAAAAATATCAGGAATCTCATCAATTACCATCATATCTTCAACCTCTGGCGCAATTGGGGTCTGACTTCCATAAATTGGACTTAAATGCCTTGATTTTAACAACTGTCTCATTACTTTAGTGGGGTTATCATAACTCAAACCTGGAGTTGTTTTAACAACATCATCAATACTTTGTCCATGAAAAACCAACACCTTTACACCATTCAAGGATATCATTGCTGGGTTTCCAACCAAAAAGAAATTTTCATGTTTTCGTAAATTTTGACTATATTTTTTAGGATAGGCTGGCTGAGGCAATGCCCGTCTTCCAGGATCATGATTTCCAGGAACAATGAAAACT
>JAEHKQ010000008.1 GCA_016838795.1 Nitrosopumilales archaeon | reverse complement strand
TGTAGAATTGTTCTATATCCAAATCAAGTATTGGTTCAATTAACGCTTTGTCTTGCTCATGAGCAAATTCATTTGGTTCATAGTGAGTAAAATCTGATGAAGCAATTATCATAGCATTCTTTTGATTTGCGATAGTTGTAACTGCTTTTCCAACATCATCCGCAGTATTTTTTTCTTGATTAATTAGAATAATTGGTAAAATTTTTAATTTAGTTGAACACATTTGTTGCAAAATTGGAACTTGAACTTCAATACTATGTTCTTTCGTATGGGAAAAAAAATCCAATTTAATCATTTTTGAAATTTTAGATAATTCAGTTGCAGATTCAGAATCCACTTCAACCAATCCAAAAGGAGTTTCCCAACTACAATCTTTCATTGTGGCTACATTACATCCAATTCCCCAGTGATTAGGACCAATAATTATAAACAATTCTGGCAAATTTGATGAAATTGAATAATAAGAATGGCAGGCTATAGGACCAGAATACATGTAACCAGCATGTGGACAAACCATTCCATAAATTTTCTTTTGAGACTCTATTGGAGGAAGTTTTCCAGGACCAAATGAATGCATAAAACATTGTTGAACTGATTTTTTCAACTCATTTTTTTCATCAGGATAGAACATTCCAGCAACAGCCGGTGTTCTTATCTGCATTATTCTATTTCCTCTTCAGTAATTTTGGTTTCGAAATCGTCGATTTCGTATTTCAAAGATTCATTTTCTTTGAGTTCACCACGTTCAATTAAAATCTCGCGTGCCAGCAACCAGTAAATTGTTGCAAGTGCTTTCCTTCCTCTATTATTTGCAGGAATGATCAAATCAATCTTCGATGTTATGTTGTCAGTATTAGAAATGCCTATGACTGGAATTCCTGCATTTGTTGCTTCTGTTATGGCTTGAGAATCTACTTGAGGATCAGAAATTAACAAAAGTTTTGGTTCGATATAATATGATAATGAAGGATTGGTTAAAGTTCCAGGCATAAATCTACCTAACATTTGAGTTAATCCAGTAACTTCACAGAATTTTTCGATTGGTGTATTTGCATATTCTCTTCCTGAACAAATAATGACCTTTTTGATATCAATTCTGTTGATAAATTTGGCTGCAATTTTGATTCTTTCCAGAGTTAAATCTAGATCAATCATGTACAAGCCTTCTGGGCTAGCTTTTGTAATGAAGGGCTTCATGAATTTAGTCTTAACTTGAGTTCCTACCCTAATTCCTGTTGAAAGAATTTTTTTCTTAATGTCTTCTGTTTCACTCAGTTGGATCATATGCGATTTTAAATTTCTGCCATACCACGTATTAAATCATGCTCTGATAATCGAATAAGCTCATTTAATTTTGCCATCCTTTCTCCTCCTACAACTCCAATTTTTAGCATTTTTGATCTGGTGGCAATACCTATGTGAGAAATATGCGAATCTGTTGACTCACCAGATCTATGTGAAGTGATTAATTGTATGTTGTTATCATTACTAACTTTGGCAAATTCTAATGCATCATAAAGACTTCCAGTCTGATTCACTTTAAGAATTGCAGCATTACATGATTTTGCGTTAATTGCTTTTGTCAGAATTTCTTTGTTAGTAACCGTAAGATCGTCCGCCGTGATCAAAGTATTTGGAAATTTTGCTG
>JAEHKQ010000007.1 GCA_016838795.1 Nitrosopumilales archaeon | reverse complement strand
CTTTCATTTTCCAACATTTCCTGAATGATGTTTATATCTGACATTTTCATTATATCACCGAATTTTGTTAATTTTTTCCTGACTTTTGTCAAACTTTGTGGGTACTATTCCCGTGAACCATGTAGCGGAGAAGAATAACGAATCAAATTAAGAATTTTCAGGGCTAAGATCCGATTTAACTAAAAGTAATAGATCATAATTTTGTGGGCTCTAGAAAGTATTATTTTCTAATTTTATTACTTGTACCAATTTTAATTTCTGTATCTTTGGTAGATGAAGCTTTTGCCCCTTATCACAAACAACCACAACAACCAATGTCTGTGTCAACTGACAAGATCTCCTATAATTTTGGAGATTTTCTAACGATAAATGGTCAAGGAGCAGAATCGTACTCCATTTCTATAATAATATTGTCACCATCAGGAGAGGAAATCACAGAACTTTCTACCTTCAAAACTAGTGCAGGAGAATTTTCAACTATTTGGATAATTCCAAGTGGTATCGAAAAAGGAATGTATACCATAGAAGCAAGAGATTCAACTCAAACAGCTCAGACTACTTTTAGTCTCGGTAAGCTTGAGGTTAAACCACAGCCAGAACAATCGGAATCAAAAGCAGCTATTTCAGAATGGATTAAGAATAATGCAAAATGGTGGTCAGAAGGACTAATTGGCGATTCTGATTTTGTTTCTGGAATTCAATATCTAATGAAGGAAAAAGTCATAGACATTCCTGATTTACCAGAACAAGCTTCAGAAACTGCACAAGAACATGTACCTGATTGGATTCGTAACAATGCTGGATGGTGGGCTGAAGGATTAATTTCGGAAGAAGACTTTCTAAATGGAATTAAATATCTTGTAGAGCAAGGAATAATCAAAGTCTAAGAATTAAGAATTTTCAGGAATAAACAGTTCGTATCAAATGTTATGCAGTTCATACGTTTTGATCATCTTTATCTAAAAGAAAACCGTCATAAGGTAACAAGGATGAAATGATGCATTTAGGGCATTGGGGTACAATAAATACATCTACATCCTCGCTGAGTAACTTCGCAGTCATGACGTAAGAACTTTATTCTAAATTAAATTTGACACGAACTGTCGATTAAGAATTTTCATCATCTGGCAAAACATGTATACCCCAACCCCGTTCTATGAGTTTTGCAACACTTGTAGGTTTAACGCAAGCTGGTTTTCCGTTTGATTGTTTTAGCAAAAGTTCCAATCCTTCATTACAAGTAACATGTGAAGGTTCTATTCCATCTCTGATTTGTTTTAAGGGGGAAGGGAAGTAATCTATTTTTGATTTCTCTTGAGGCAGTGGATCACTTTTTTCTTCCTCTTCTTCAGCAGGAACTGTTCCAGCTTCAAATGCAGCTCTACCACCAGGTATTTCAGAACATAATTTATCACCACAAACTCTAGGATCCATTGTACCCCAACCGCCGCCTCCACCGCCTCCACCACCCCCTCCACCATAACCGAAGGAAGGATGGCTAATTGCCAGTGAGGCTGACATTACTAAAATAATTCCCAAAAAAATGGGAGCTAGATACCAAGCAGCAGATGGTTTATCGGTCATAGTAGATTTACAACATTCTAAGAATTAAGAATTTTCAGGATTAAGATCCGATTTAACTAGAATGTTAACCTCAGTTAATTACGAAAAAATCTCTTCCTTATGACTCAAAGTCATGCCCACATTCGTGGAAAGTTGTAGATGGTGCAGTGATTTGTAAATTATGTGGCGACAGAGAAAATACTGAACGTAAACCGTCGACGTGGTGTAGCATACTTCGTGGCTATTGGAAAGCGATGAAAGAACCATAGATGGCTATTAAACGAATTAAGAATTTAGAAAGGCATTAGTTATTTACCAAAGAAAAAAAGCAAAACTAGTGAAAAACAATCCAGAGATCTCCTCAGCAGAGTGGTTAGCATTAAATCAGTTTCTTTATGAAGTAAAACAGATTGATGCTGCATGTGTATCAGTCTATTATCCATACGGCAAGGGACAACAAACCATATCTTTACTACAGGACACAAAGAGAAAGGAGCCATTTGAAAAAATAGAATCAGAAATTGAAAAAAGAATCACAAAACTCAAAGAGAATCCCTCTTCTGCAGGCAAGTTTACAAAAACTATATGTATTTTTGGATGGATAAAGAACGGCAAAGTACACACCAAAGAAATTGGAACTTCAAAAAAACTGCCTTATGTGTATATGGTAAGCAAAAAACCATACATCAAGCCATTTCGTGACATTCTCAAAACCAATTATGATGTATTGTTAGTAACGCTTGATCAAAAATCTGCAAGAATACAGAAATTTCATGGAAGTAAGATAATCCAAGAAGCTAGACTTCGAATTGACTTACGGGGGAGACACCGAAAAGGTGGACAGAGTCAGGGCAGATTCCTGAGGGCAAGACAAACAAAAATTCATGTTTTCTTTAAAAAAGTTGCAAACAAAGTCAGAAATTTGGATTCAAATTCCGAGCTGATACTTTTAGGCGGAGTTGGTCCTGCAAAAACAGAATTTTATGATGTGCTTGATTCAGAATTAGCAAAAAAATGTCGATTTGTACAAAACTTGAACTTTTCTACTGGAATCAATGATGTTTACAAGAAAATAATCCATCATTTGTATATTCATAGAAGAAAACATGTTACTGGAATCATTGCACAATACGAGGAGCTAGTCAAAAATGGATTAACAGCCAAAAGAAATGATGTTATTTACAAGGCACTGGAAAGTGGAGCCGTAGATACGTTAATTGTTTCTGCAGACTATCACATCAATTCCCAATTTACCAAAATAATGAAAATGCTAGAGATTGCAAAAAATACCTCATGTAAGATAGAGTTTGCAGCTTCGCCTAAAATTATTGAAAAACTGAAAATTCATGATTCAGTTTTAGCGATACTCCGATACAGAATAAAATAATTCGAGTCTAAGAATTAACAATTTTCAGAGATATACTTTGACTCAAGGAAATTTATAGAATCAAATCCTTTGGATTAATCATTGCCTGAAGACGACGACAAAATTCTTCCCAAAGACGCTGATTCAGATTACAGCCTGCCTGGTCGCTTTGAGGAAGGTAATTCAGAGTATTTTGATGCAGAATCAGTAAAGTCCAAATCAGAAAACAGGGCAATTTTGGTAATTGCAGTAGCTTTAGTGATTGTTTCATTTGGATTCTTTTCATACTATTTTATGAACCAAGACGAGATTGATTCACGGATAATTCAAAACATCATCAATGTGGATCCTGAAAAAAAATTGGTAAACCAGTATGGTGTAGGTGAATATGGAAGTGATCATGCGCATGCTGCAATTGCAGTTTTTGTGGATGGTAAGCAGCTAAACTTTGGCATGCCGCAGTTTCAGCTTTCAAGTAGATACATCCACCTTGAGGATCATAATCCATACCTCATTCACAAGCATGCAACTGGTGTTCCATTGGAGATGCTGTTTGCATCATTTGGAATGAAGATTACATCAGACTGCATAATATTGAGTTATGATGAATCTACTGACATCAAAACTGGCAGGTTCTGTACTGGGCAAGACCAATCCTTGGTGTTTTATGTTAATGGAGAGGAATACTACTCTGACATATCTCAGTATATACTTGAGCACAATGACCGAATACTAGTATCCTTTGGCGATGGTGAATCAATCTCAGAGCATCTTACATATTTGGAATCTTTGAGAATTTTGGATATTCCAAAAAAGACTCTACCAGCTTCTGGAAATGTATAATTTTCTGACTCTAACTAAGAATTAAGAATTTTCAGTTTTCTTTATCGTCTTTAGGCATGGTCATCAACTCAGTACTTACTTCATCAGCTTCTACTTGCCTGTCTAGCCCTCTTAGTGCTAATTCCTCATACTGAAGTATCCTAATTTTATCATAG
>JAEHKQ010000006.1 GCA_016838795.1 Nitrosopumilales archaeon | reverse complement strand
CCCAATACTTGCTTGAAATGGAGTCTGTTTTTGCCAAGTTCCGGAATTCAATAATAAAACACCACGATACATATCAAAACCTACAATATGGACATGACCAACATGAAAAATATCAGGAACCTCATCAATTACCATCATATCTTCAATCTCTGGCGCAATTGGGGTCTGACTTCCATAAATTGGGCTTAAATGCCTTGATTTTAACAACTGTCTCATTACTTTAGTGGGGTTATCATAACTCAAACCTGGAGTTGTTTTAACAATATCATCAATACTTTGTCCATGAAAAACCAACACCTTTACACCATTCAAGGATATCATTGCTGGGTTTCCAACCAAAAAGAAATTTTCATGTTTTCGCAAATTTTGACTATATTTTTCAGGATAGGCTGGCTGAGGCAATGCCCGTCTTCCAGGATCATGATTTCCAGGAACAATGAAAACTTTGATATTTTTTGGGATCTTACTTAAAACCTCTTCTAACTTGGTAAGCTGTTCCTCAATTGTGAGACAATCTAATTCTTTATCCTGATTTGGGTAAACACCGACACCATCAACAATATCCCCTGCAAGTATCACAAATCGAACTTTTCTAGCAATAGGATCAGGATCTGATAACCAAGAAACAAAACTATCAAATTCCTTTTCCATGAAAAACTTGTTCCCAACATGAAGATCTGATAAGAAAACAGCACAAGTTTCTGTATCAGATCTATTTGAAAAATGGTCAGGAATATCTGGAACTATGATTTCTTTTGTGAAGAATCCTCCATTTTTGCTCAGTTTAACCTTAAGCATTACAAACTGATCTATAAGCAACTCATTTGCGGTTTTTTGTAGGTCTTTATCAAAAACAATAATTTCCATAGAACCAGTCAAATCATCAATTTTTAATTTTGTAACACCTCGTTGGGAATTTCGCTCAGAGAGTAAACCACAAACATACACATAATTATCTAGTTTGGTGATAATTACAGAATTAATCGACTTTAACATTTTAGCCTCTGGTCGGTTAGAAACAATTTGTTTGAGTTTTGAAAACCGATTTGAAAATAACCTATTAAAACCATTCACTCCCTCAGCGGAAGTAATCTTAGATGATGGATCAGATAAAATTCTATGTTCGTTTTCTAAACTAACATCTTCCTTAATTCCTAGGAATCCCTCCAAATCATCTTGATTTATGAAAAAAAGATTTTGCCTAGTTTTTTCTTTAATGATTTCTTTGATGATATGTTTTAATTCTTTCACATTCACATTTTCTAAGATTTTTAATGCATCAGGATGAATTTGGAAACCTTTGTTTAAAGCATAATTAACTGCAAAAGTTACATCCTCATTCATTAAAACCAAATATTGAGAGTTTTAATTAAATCTGCGTACTAGACTTACCAACACTCTCATATACAATATAGAAAAAAAAGGCATGTGTCAAAAATAAAACGCATTATTACATTTTTTGTCTTTGTTGGGCTGTTTTCTTTGTCATATCAAATTGGATCTATGAGTGAAGTAAGTACAGAGGATGCCCTGGAATTTATGAAAGAATTTGAAGAATTAATAGAAGGAATTGACGCGATTGGAATTTTTCTACACAACTTATCAATTTCTGTCGCAATGTTCATTCCCGGATTTGGAATAGGGTGGGGATTCTATACAGCCTGGTCTACCGGATATGCATTTGCCGCAATTGTTTCAGTAACCCCTGCTTTATCAGACGTACCTGCTCTTGCATTGCTTTACGCTTCACCATTTGGATTAATGGAATTAGTAGCATATTCCATTGCAACTTCAAGAAGTTTTATTCTTATTCATATGTTGATTAAAAAAACAAGTCTTTATTCGGCAATAAAACCCACAGCAATAGAAATTGGAATTGCGATAGGCCTTTTGGTAGCTGGTGGATTTTTAGAAGATTATATGATCAAACTTTCACAAGAAACTGGGTTTTAGATTCTGGATGTCTAGCCTCAAAACAATGTAAATTTTTAAGCGTTGATACATATTATTTCAATTATCTAAAATAATTTAGTAGTAAATTATAAACCAAATCAAACAAAAATCAGAACATGAAGATAGCCCTTGCTATTCCATTTCTCATTATTGGTGTATTAACCACAGGATTATCATTTAATGAAGCCACAGCGGAAATTGGTCCAAATAACGCTTTCATTTTAGAAGGAAGTGGTTTTGCAGTTACTGACGATTCAATTAAAACCACTGAAATTAATTTGGCGATGTCAACCGGTGATAAAACTGGAAGCAGAACTAACATTATCATCGAAGATGGATTTGTAACACTTAACGAGGATGATTTTATCGTGACAGATCTAACTGGAACAGCTCTAAGAGATGATCGTTTTATTAGAATTTCTGGAACCATTGAAGATTCTTTTGGTGATGAGGCCTCTTTCAGAGTTTTTGGTAGATTAGTTCAAAACAGTGATGTAGGCTCTGTCTATGGCTTTACTGGCAGATTAACTTTTGAAGGAGAGGAACACAAAATTATCTACACTGCTAAACTTTCTGAACTAACCAGTACATCGTTAGCACAACAAACTTCGATAGAAGAAACTGGCGGTGGTATTTTAATTCATATTTTACCCGGCTCTTCTAACCAAGCAATTGCATCAGATTATATTGAAAGTGTAGAAATCGCAAGTCAAATTGAAGCTATTACCGGAGACTCTTTAATACGCGCAAGATATTTCTTCCCTGACAGAATTTCAATTGAACCAGGAACCACCGTTACATTTGTAAACGATGATAGCGCTTCACATCGAATAGTTAGTGGAACAGGATTGGGGCAACATAGTAGTGTATTATCTGGCAAAGTTGTAATTTGTGAAACACCACAAGAAGATCTTCCAGAAGGATTTAGCTATGCAGGAAGTGGTTGTGACTTTACTTTTGATGGAAGAATAGATAGTGGTTCTATAGAACCGGGAGATTCATGGACTGGAACATTGGACGACATGGGATTCTACAGAATCATAGACCCGGACCATCCTTGGATGAGTATGGTTATCTATTCATTCCCTGATACCGGTTCAGAAATACTAGGAAGCCCAAGCGTTACACAAAAAGGAAATTAATTTTTCAAAT
>JAEHKQ010000005.1 GCA_016838795.1 Nitrosopumilales archaeon | reverse complement strand
TATCATGGAATATTGGATTATTTCTATAGTACATGTTTTCAAGCTCAAAGACAGGTTGGAATCTTTTGTGATCATAGGTTTGAAGCATTTCAACCATCCATTCTTTGTGAGTTTTGTCTTTGAGAATTTTACCTTCCATGACAATTTCAGAAGAAGATGGAACCTTCATCCCAGAATATGGACATTTTGTGAGGGTAAGTTTTCCCTCCAACATGGTATTTGCAATATCAATTTCGTTTTTCCCCCAGTCAGCCTGATAAGCACCAGCGATAGAGATTGCTGGATGAACACCCACAGATATGGCTACTTTTAGGTCATCACCATGTTTTTTGGCATCGATAAAACATCGATGAAGATCACGCCCTTCAACCATCCTTACAGAAAAATGAGTTTTATCAATTGGCATCAATCTATGAAAGGATAAATTTTGGGAACCAATATCAGGATTGGTTACATAAATTATTGATGATGTAATAAAAGGTCCTGATTCTTTTTCAAAATGTGTTACAATAGGAAGCAAAGAAAGGTTTTTTGATTTATTTTCCATGAATTTACCTGACGAGATAATTCTTGGTTTTTTTGCTTTCTTAATTGATGAAAAAACTCTATCATGAATTTGTGATTCTTTTGCTCCAACCGCTCTAGCGAATCTCCCTCTTGTTCCAACTAGATTTGAAACAAGTCGAAATTTACTTTCCTTGATATTCTCGAATAAAATTGCATTTCCGCCATCAGCTTTTGCGGTAATTGCAGCAATTTCATATTTTGTGGAAACCTTTTTCTTGACAGTTTTTAATTCTCTGTTTTTTTTAATTAGCGAGAGAAAATTTCTAAGATCAGATATTTTGAATCATCTCTGTAATATTACTCATAATGACTTTGGCGGTTTCTGGGTTTAGTTCTTTTTCAATAAACGCTGAAACTATAGCAATTCCTTTTGTAGAGGTGCTAATTCGTTCTGCTGTTAATTTTAAAAAAAGAGAGTCTGTTCTAGCAGGAATTACAGTAGTTGTAACAGGAGTAGGTCCTGTTGATAATGATACGACCATTGATCCTAACTTTTCAGCTCCTTCAGAAACAGATATAAAATTACCATTTTCAAACTTTAGAACCATCAATATAAAATGACGATTATTAACATCCAAGTTTTTTTTCAAAAAACCAGGAATGGTGGTCAATAAGCTTGAGACAGATCTTATGCTTTTATTGCTATTGCTTCAGCTTGCTTAGAGTCGGCTTCAACTCGGGCTCTGAGTTTTGCTTTGTACTTCAAGTTTCGTGGTTTGGTCCTTAATCTGTATCCACAGCATGGACACCAAAGTCCCTCCCATTTGATGAAGATTTCACAAATTTGACATCGTCTTTGTCCAGATGCATATCTGCCAGTACCAACGGGCTTCTGTGCCTTGTATCGAATGCATATGCCTTTACATGTCATGATTATCTACTCTATCAATATGTAGAATTCTTAACTATATAAGGATGGATCTAAAATTTCTATAGATTTTTCTTGAAATTTATGAAAAATTTACAGCGATCAGTCTTTATAAAGGAACAATATTCGCAAAAATCCTCGAAAAGGTGTATAAATATCTATGGATTGATGAAATTCGTTTTTTTTAAGATTTGTAACTCTTGCCAATAGTGATTTAAAAAGATTTTACAATAAAATTTGTTCAAATTAAAATTTCTATATCATTTATCTTTAGAAATATGATCTAGTTTTTTCATCCGGTTATGGACAATGGCAACACAAAATGCCGATAGCCTTCTCTCTGTATGATGTATTTTGCAGAGAGCATGTCTCGTTTGCCTCTCTGATTGAAATTTTTAATTTTCAAACTTGTTTTTCGCTCATCCACAAATTCAAGCTCAAAGGAGGAACAAAATTTTAGGTTTAACATGGTG
>JAEHKQ010000004.1 GCA_016838795.1 Nitrosopumilales archaeon | reverse complement strand
TCAAGCTTTGTGTCCATTAGTTGTAACACACTTTCCTCCCCAACCTCAATTGCCTCTCTATATGCATTATAACCACAAAATAATTCATCAATTCCATTTGCAGTGACGACTGTAGTAATCCCAAGACTTTGAGCTAATTTTGCAATATGATAAAATGCAATACAATTTTCGTTCCAAGAAAGATTGTCAGTTTTTATTTTTTTGCTAATTTTTGAAGCAATTTCATCAAAGAAATCTTGATCAATTTCTAAAATTTCATGCTTGTAATTCAGATGCTTGTTAACATCTTTTGCAAACAAAATGTCATGAGAGTTTGGAAACCCAATTGTGAGCAAAGTTATATCAAAGCCTAGATCATTGCAAATTTTTGATACTAGAGTACTATCAACACCTCCTGAGAAGGCGACTCCAATTTTTTTGTCAGAAATTGTTTCTCTTATGGCATTTTGTATTTCCGACAGCAGTTTTTCTTGCATAATTGAAGAGGCATCTCTAACTATTAATTTGATTACAAGAACTATAATTCATGACAATTGAAAAGCTATCATCCGAACAAATTGAAAATGAGCTTAAAAACTTAGATGGGTGGACTGTAAAAAATGAAAAACTTCACAAAGATTTTCAGTTTGATGATTTCAACCAAGCATTTGGATTTATGACAAGAGCAGCAATGCACATTGAGAAGATGAATCATCATCCTGAATGGTTTAATGTGTACAACAAACTTTCAGTTGAATTAATGACGCATGATGCAGGCGGCATAACGCAAAATGATGTTAGTCTTGCAAATATACTAAACTCTCTCGTTTAGACTAGTTCAGAATTTATATACAGAATCTAGTTCATTTGTCACAAATGGCTTCAAATCCAACATTGTTAGATTCAGATTTTAGATATATCGATAAAAAAGGCAACCTAATGAAAACTAGAACAGAGCTATCTATTGCACAAATGCTTTCCTTTTTAGAACAAAACTATGAGTATAATTATGAATTATCACTTGATGGAAAAATTGTAAATGTTGATTTTAAAACTGATAATGGATTAATTGAAGTAATCGATAACGAAGAAGATATCAAAAAATACAAAGAAATCAAGGAAATTTCGCCAGATACAAAAATTATGGCGATTGGGCATCCAAAATTTGCGGCACGGATTAGTGAGCTTGAGGAAATTGTTGTTTACGATAAGAAAAATCCTCAAACAGGTTCAGTTTTTATCGAAGACCCATCTTTTGCATTTGATTACGCACACATTCTACCTTTAGTTGAGAAATGTTCCATTATACATGGGCATACGTCTTCGGTAATGGTGGAACTAATTGGACAAATGAAAAATAATTTGTTAATTGATTTTGGTGAAGCAAAAAAAATTATCAAAGGAGTACTTGGTGCATTTGATCATAAATTTTTCATAAATAGAAAATATCTAAAAAAGGAGGACGGTTCTCATTACAAAATTGGATTTGAGGGACCTAGAGGAATGTTTGATCTACAAGTTCCTAAAGATACGACTTATCTATTGGAAGGAGAGGCAACTGTAGAAAATCTATCTACTGAACTAATCAAAATTTTAGCACCAAAATTACCTCCAAACATCGAAGCAGTAGGTGTTTACATTTATGAAGGATACAACAAAGGTGCTCACATTATATCAAAGTTAGATAAATAATATGAAATGGGGCCAAAAATTCAAGAGAAAGCTTGGAATCCTGAATTAGAATTAAAGATCTTAAAACAATGGGAAGAATCTCATCTATATGACTTTGTTCCAAAAGATGACAATTTTACCATAGACACACCTCCGCCTTATCCTTCCGGACGTCCATGGCATATTGGAGCAGCTGCACACTATGCACAAATTGATATGATTGCTAGAACGGCGAGGATGGACGGAAAGAACGTCTTTTTTCCACTTGGGATTGACAGAAATGGATTACCTGTAGAGTTCTACACAGAGAAAAAACACAATATTAGAATGCAAGAAATGGAACGAGGAAAAGTCTTAGACTTGTGTAGGGAGGCACTTGATGATTTAGAGGCAGAAATGATTCAGATTATGAAGAATCTTGGTCTCAGTGCTGATTTGGAAAATTACTACAGAACAGATTCTGAAGAATACAGGGCTCTTACTCAAGCAACTTTTATTGAATTATGGAATAAAGGTTTGATCTATGTTGCTAAGAGGCCAAATAACTATGATTGGGTTTCTGGTACTACAATTGCAGATGCTGAAATAAC
>JAEHKQ010000003.1 GCA_016838795.1 Nitrosopumilales archaeon | reverse complement strand
CATTACGGCTAAGCCGTACATCATTGCTATTGCGGCAAGAACTATTGCTGAATATATCGCAATTTTGTGTCTATAGTTCTGTGATTGAGAAATATACGGATAGTCTGGTCTTGTTGGTCTTCCAACGCCAACACCCCCATGTCCCAGCATTACACGAATACCGTTAACCGTATGGAAAACGCACATTCCTATAACAATTGTAAGTATAATGTGACCTTCAGCTGTTTGGGTAAGCTCTAGAACTTCTTGCCATCCTACACTTCCTTTCAAAATCATGCTTGTTTCATAAATGTGGGCAACAAAATATGCAAGAAGGCCAAGTCCAGTAAGTCTCATTAACAAATACGCAACTCTTTCAATTCCGTATCTTGCGGGATTTGCCATTCCTTTGATTCCTTCTTTATTTTCGTCTGATCTTTCCATCTAATACTTCCTTTCCACTGGTTTGTAATTAGTTATAGTGACTGGATGAGTTTTCATTATTGGTTCTTTTGGATCATAATATGCAAGTGTATGGTGTAAGAAATTTTTATCATCTCTCTTTGGAAAATCTGTTCTAGCATGAGCCCCTCGTGATTCTTTTCTGTTGATTGCTCCTATCAAGACAATTTCAGTAACTCGGAACATAGAGTCTAGCTCCATTACGTTTGTAAAGTTTGTATTGTATTCCTTTGCTTTATCATCAACGTGTTTCCAAGTTTGCTCTTTTAGTGATCGAATTTTCTTCAAACCTTCAACTAAACCTTCTTCATCTCTGTAGACATGGGCTTTTTCATCCATTGTATCAGTAAGTTCTTGTTTTATTTCGTATGGATTAATACTTCCTTTTCCACGAAATATTCCATCATAGATTCTTTTTTCCTCAGCTTCAACACGAAACTCAGGCCAAGGTTCTGATGTAGTTCCTTTTTCAATGTAATCAACAGCTAGTGATCCTGTAATTTTTCCCCATACAATACATTCAGAAGTAGAATTTGCCCCAAGTCTATTTGATCCATGAGCACTATTACATGCAGCTTCGCCTGCTGCCCAGACTCCTTGTAATTCTGTTGCTCCATCAATGTTGGTATGAATTCCTCCCATCATGTAATGACAAACAGGTCTAACGGCCAAAACTTCTTGGGCAGGATCAATTCCGGAAAATTTTATGGAGATCTCTCTAATTCCTCCCAATTTTTCCTTAATTTTTTCGTCTCCTATGTGTCGCATATCCAGTTTGAGGCAATCCACGCCTGTTTCGTGCTTAAATCCCCTGCCTTCACGAATCTCGGTGATCATTGCTCTTGAAACAATATCTCGAGGAGCAAGCTCCATTGTTTTTGCCGCATAGTTTTTCATGAATCTTTCTCCTTTGTTGTTTAGAAGGTATCCACCTTCTCCTCTAGCACCTTCTGTAATCAAAATTCCAGATGGTAAAATTCCGGTTGGATGAAATTGAACAAATTCCATGTCCTTTAGTGCCAGACCAGCTCTGTATGCCATATCAAGACCATCAGGAGTTGATGAAAGAGCATATGTTGAATAGCTATAGATTCTTCCAGCACCACCTGTTGCAATTATCAAAGCTTTTGCTTTGATTGTATAGAAAGTACCTGAAGATAGTTCTATTGCTGTAATTCCCCTAACTCTTTCTCCATCATGTACAATTGAAGTTACATACCATTCGTTAAGAAATTCTATATTGTCAAATTTTTGGCAAGTATCATACAATGTTTGCATTTCATAGAAACCAACTTTATCTGCAGCATAAGTGGCTCTGGGGAAACTGTATCCCCCAAACCATCTTTGATCAATTTGTCCATTTTCTCTTCTTGACCAAGGCATTCCCCATTTTTCCAATTGAAATATTTCATTTGGCATCTCACGACAAAGACGTTCAGCTACATCTTGATCTGCTAAAAAGTCACTTCCTTTAATGGTATCATAAATATGAGACTCTAATGTATCACCTTCGTCTTCAAAAATAACTGCAGCAGTTCCGCCTTCTGCAGAAACAGAATGGGAACGCATTACCTGTACTTTAGAAATTACTCCGATCTTAATCTTGGAACTTTTTTTTGTGGCTTCAATTGCTGCTCTTAGTCCTGCTAAACCAGAACCACAAATCACTAAATCATATTCAATGGATTCAACCATAACGCCCTTTGTCCGCCGAAAATCGGTTAAATATGTATTGTAAAATGATCGAGGAAAATGCTATGGATGGATTAATATGTATCGCTAGCGATATCGCTAGTGATGATATCAGAATGGTTACAGAGGGTTGGAAGTTCAGTGCCTAGGGGTTTCTCGCGATACTATATTCTAGAATTATTGAAAACAAAACAATATTCTGGAAAAGAGATCATAGATCATGCAATTGAGCAAAGTCAAGGAGAATGGAAACCTTCGCCGGGTTTGATCTATCCTTTACTTGGAAGACTATTAGATGAAAGATTGATTGAAGAAACAAAAGATGGTAAGTATCATATTACAAAAAAAGGAAAAGTTACAGCAAAAGATGTTGAAATTATAAATAATGTGGTAAAAAAACAACTAAACGTTTTATTCAGATTAGGAAATGTGGGAAAGTTTGTTGCGATAGATCTTATTGAGAGGGTTACTACAATGGGAACTGTATTAAGCGCGAATGTTTCAAACATGACAAAAGGTGAGACTGAAAAATATAGAAAATTTCTCAAATCAGAATTAGAAAAATTACAAAAGGAATCAACTAAGAAAAGAAAAAAAATTAAAATAAAATAAAATTTCGGCTGATCAATTTAAAAATTTTTGTGTCTTTCCTTT
>JAEHKQ010000002.1 GCA_016838795.1 Nitrosopumilales archaeon | reverse complement strand
GTAGAATTCCATCAAAAAAATTTGAAGAATTTAACAAGGTTCTTCAAGAATACAAGCAAGACATTTTTCTTTATTCAAAACCAGAAAAAGATGTAACATATCTTGTACTTGTTGTGTTTCCAAGTTTTCCATCTGATGCTTTTGCCAGTATTATTCAAACACATGATGTCAAAATAGAAGTAGTTCCAAACCTTGATGGAAAACCAACTGACATAATAACAAAACAAAAAAGTCATCTTGAAAACTTTAAACAAAAACTTGGACAAATCAATGAAGAACTAACTAAAATTTCAGAACAGCATTATGTAACTTTAATAGAGCTTGAAGAACAGTTAACAATTGAAAACCAAAAACTTGAAGTTATTTCTAATCTAGGTGTTACCAATGATGCCTTTGCATTAGAAGGCTGGATTCCAAAACCCAAACTTGATCAAATTGAAGCAACCTTACAAAAACATACTCGTGGTACAACCATTTACGAATTAGAAACAGAGGAGAAACCCCCTACCTTGCAAAGTAACCCAAAAGGGCTGAGATTGTTTGAGGCATTCATTAGATTCTATTCCATGCCGCAAAGCAAAGAATTTGATCCTACTATGATCTTCGCTTTTATTTTCCCGGTATTTTATGGATTAATGATTGGTGATGTTGGTTACTGTCTGGTAATACTTCTTGTTTGTTTATGGGTTATAAGACGTGTTGAGAAAGGAAAGCGCAATCTAACCATAATGCCAAAACAACTGCGGAGTTTTGGATTAATGATATTGAAAAAAAGACAAATGGTAAAATTATCGAAAGCAATGATTCCTGGTTGTATCGTCGGTATAATTTTAGGAGTAATCTTTGACTTATACTTTGGATTCCATCTTAACGGTTACGCATTTGATTTTCTAGCCAGTTTTGGAGTTACTGGTTTTCCTGAACCGGGTGCGGTCTTAAACAGACCTTCACAAGCATTTTTTGATCCAATTCAAAATGTAGGCAAACTTCTGCTCCTAACTGGATACATTGGCATTGGAATGGTAACATTTGGTCTAATTCTAGGTATATTGAACGCTATAAGAGAAGGCGAAAAAAAAGTAATTATTGCAAAAATTGGTTGGCTAGCATTTGGTTGGGGAGTTGTTCTATTTGGATTAGCTCTAATTCATGGAGATGCTCTCAATCCAACGTGGCCAAGGCTTATCGAAGTCAATCCTGTTGCATATTTGTACTATGGATTACTTTTTGGAGGAATTGGATTAATGGTTATTGGCGAAGGCGGTAGAGCCATAATGGAATTGGCATCTATTGTAAGCCACATACTTTCCTATACTAGACTGGTTGGAATTTTGCTAGCGTCAGTCATCCTTGCACATACTACAGATTTCATTTTCTTAAAAGCACTAAACATTTCAATTCCATTTGCCATTCTTGGCATATTGATCTTGTTTATAGGGCATATGTTCAATATTATTATTGGTGTCTTTGTACCTGGTATTCAGAGTGCTAGGTTGATTTACGTTGAATTCTTTTCCAAATTTTATCAAGGTAATGGAATAAAGTTCACTCCTTTCGGAAGTGTGAGAAAGTTTACTCAGGAGCAATATACCCTAGAACAAAGTGTGATTCAACCAGAAAAGAAAAAACCTGATAAACTAAAAATAAAAATCAAATCAGAAAAATAATTCAAAAAATTATTTCCTAATAAGAAATTAAATTAATCTAAAATTTGAGTTTTAGTTATACTTTAGTTGGTTAACATCTAGAATTCTTCCGCAGTATCGGCATTTTAGTACACTGCCTTCCTTGTCCATTACATCCATTATTGATTCAATATGTTCAGCACTATTTGTGATACACTCAGGATTTGAACAACGAAAAATTCTATCTATTTCAGCAGGTAAAGCAACACGCCTTTTTTCAACCAATTTATAATTTTTGATAATATTTACAGTAGCTTTTGGAGATATCACAGCAAGTTTGTTTGTATCATCATCCTTTAGAAATTTGTTTTCTACTTTGATGATATCTTTTTTCTTGTACTTTGCACTAGGAACATTAAGAGCAATTGTAATGAGACTACCATCTCTTCCATTTATCCCAAGAGCGTCCAAAACTTGAAGACCTTTGCCTTCATCAATATGATCAATTACTGTTCCCTCCTTGATACGACGAACAAGTAACTCGGAACCTTGCATGAGAATAGTATGTATACTGCCCGTATATATCATTGAAAGACATGAACGAGTTTTTTCAAAAGGACATCATCTCTGTGCGTGATTTAGATAAACAAAAACTTGAAACAATTTTTGATGCCACAGAAAAAATTATTCAAATGGATCCAAACCAACGACGAGAAATTGCTAGAGGAAAAACTTTAGGTTATTTGTTTTTTGAACCAAGTACTAGAACTCGTCTTAGTTTTCAAGCGGCTATAGCATCATTGGGAGGAACTTCATTGGGAATTGCAGATATTGCATCCTCCTCAGCACAAAAAGGAGAAAGTCTTGCTGATACTGTAAAAATTATGTCCATTTATTCAGATGTTCTAGTCTTAAGACATAATCTTGATGGTTCTAGTAGATTTGCTGCTGAAGTATCAACAAAACCAGTAATTAATGGAGGAAGTGGAACAGAGGAACATCCAACACAAGCAATTCAGGACCTGTTTACAATTAGAAAAGAAAAGAAAAAGATTGATGGATTAAAAATTGGAATTATTGGCGATCTAAAGTATGGTAGAACTGTCTATTCACTTTTGTACGCATTAGGACATTATGACGTTGAGGTACATTTGATATCTCCAGAAACCTTGAAAGTAAGACCTGATTCAGTGTACGAAATTAAAAAACGATTATCATTTACCGAATCAACAAACATTGATGAATACATAGACGATTTAGATGTGCTATATGTTACAAGAATTCAAAAAGAAAGATTTCCAGATGAAGAAGAATACCTCAAAGTAAAGGGAAGTTACGTCATTGGATTAGATATGTTACAAAAAATGAAGGACAATGCAATTATTTTACATCCATTACCACGACTCGAAGAAATTTCAACCGATGTTGATAACACAAAACAGGCAAAATATTTTGAGCAAGCTGAATATGGAAAATACACAAGAGCAGCTTTGTTAGGGTTAATTCTAAATAGAGACGGATTTTAGAATTTTATCGTATCCCATATATCTCCCACAAATTGAGTAATTTCTATACTATGAAAGAAAACAAAGTATTCTCTCCCATGATCTTTCTTTTGATAATTTTAGGTGCTTTATCCAAACAACTTAATAACATTAGCAATGAAAATTGGAAAAAATATGTTGGATTGGATTAACAGTATATCTTTTCCCTTTTTATTCAAAATTCCATTTGATACGAGCTGTTAACGAAACTTTGCGATCCCTACCATAGATTACGCAAAAAGTATGAAATTATAGAATAATTTATCAGTAAATAGAATAGATGCCGGATAATTCAATATGAGAACAAGCTTAATAGTGTTAATTATCATTGGAGTAGGTTTTGCAATAGGCAGCCTAGTGTATTTTCAATTAGGAGATCTCAACACACAGCTGTTAAAACAAGCTGAGCTAAGGATTTCAGGAGAAGTTTTGTACGTAGAAAATGCTAATTCGAACAGCATTTCGGTTATTGATCTTGAAACTAATAAGGTTATTAGAAACATATCAGTCGGTAGCTCACCACACGATCTGAAAATTTCGCAAAACCAAGAAACTCTATATTCCACCGATATAGATTCGGGAACGATATCTGTTATTAATACAACAACCAACACATTGATCCGACAAATACCAACAGATGCCAGTGTACATGGGATAGCAATTTTTAACGATACGCTCTACGTAGGCGATGTATATGGTGG
>JAEHKQ010000001.1 GCA_016838795.1 Nitrosopumilales archaeon | reverse complement strand
CTTCTAAACAGATGGTATCTCAACGCAATGATATACTGGGGCTTTGTAACCACGCCTCTTTGGATAGCAAGAGGCGTATCACGTTACTTTGAGAAACCAGTAATTGATCTAGGAATGAACGTGGGATTTGAAAGGGCTGTAACATGGAGCGCAAAGGTTATTCAGAGAACTCAAACTGGTGTAGCACAATCATACCTATTCGTCTTTGGAGCAGGACTTCTCTTTGTGGTTTTGATGTTGTTGGTGTAATGTGAAAAGAAAATGATCGAATTAACATCAACTCCAATGATTTTAGTTGCAATACTTGGTACTATTGGAGTTATTCTCCCATTGATCAACATTGCCAAAAACGAAAAAGGCTCAAACGCGTTTTATGCAACAATTGCCCTTGGCGCATTAATAGCTTCTATTGGTGTTGTTGCATTCAAAATTTTAACTGATAGCGTTTTACCATCAGCACTATTTTCCGAAGATGTTCTTGTAGATGATACCTTTGGTGGGTTCTTCGCTATTGCACTGCTAATTGTTGCAATATTCACCACGGTTGGCTCTTACAACTATATGAAAAACAAAAGTCATCCAGCCGTTTACTACTCTCTCATTCTCTTATCAACAATAGGAATGGTGCTTATTGCATATTCTACAGACCTTGTAATGCTAATTGTTGCGTGGGAATTGATGAGCATTCCAACATATATCCTTGTTGGCTATATGAAAAAGGATCCTAGCTCAAACGAAGCTGCACTCAAGTACTTTTTGTTTGGTGCATTAGCATCAGCAATTATAATTTATGGCATATCAATTGCATATGGTCTTACTGGTTCTACAAACATCAGTGAAGTAATTCACGGATTTGCCGTACTTGATGCAGACATGGTGCCGTTGGCATTATTATCGATTGGATTATTTATTGCAGGTTTTGGATTCAAGATGGGATTAGTTCCCTTCCACATGTGGTTACCAGATGCCTATGAGGGTGCGCCACCAACAATTGCTGCACTCTTAGCTGCAGGCACTAAGAAAGCTGGATTTGCAGCCACAATCCGCGTAATCGTACTTGGTACTGTTGCCCTTAATATGGACTGGACGTTTGCTCTTGGCGTCATTGCAATAATGACAATGACAATAGGAAATATCGCTGCAATTATGCAAAAGAACCTAGCACGAATTCTTGCTTACTCTAGCATAGGTCATGCTGGTTACATACTGATTGGTATTTCGATTGCACCATTTTCCGACATTGGAATTCAGGCCTCATTATTCCATATTTTTAATCATGCAGTAATGAAGGGTGCAGCATTCATTGCTGTTGCTGGAATAATCATTGCTTTAGGAACGTCTTCCCTTGATAAGATAAAGGGACTCGGAAGACGAATGCCAATAACAGCACTGGGTTTGGT